>JAIYAB010000461.1 GCA_027489275.1 Hyphomicrobiales bacterium | reverse complement strand
GTCGAGCTACTTCAACAGGCTGGAGATCGAGGGCAGCGCTGGTTCGGCCGGAATCGTCGACGAAACGCCGGGCGATACGGCCTTCGTAACCTTCGATGCCACGAACGCAACGACCGGCAGCTTCGCCCTCAACACCGGCAACGACAGCCCCCTCGCCCGCGTCCAGCTCTGGGTCGACAACGGTGACGGCGTGTTCAACACCACGACGGATACGCTCGTGGGCACCAACAGGCCCGTCGACGCCCTCACCTGGAACGACCTCGCCTCGGCGTCCTTCAACGGCACCCGCGATCTCTTCCTCGCCTTCGACGACGACGGCGCGGGCCTCGACAGCGACTTCAACGACATCATCGTGCGCGTCGATACGGACGGGTTCTCGACACCCGTCCTGTCCGTGCAGGTCGAGGAGGACGGCATGTCTGGTCCCGCGGGCCAGCCGGGCTTCCCAGACGGCTCGACCGGCTACAAGGGCCCTGGCGACGACATCACCCAGGACGAGGCCACCGGCAGCGCCGGCAGCCTGTTCGCCCTCTTCGACGTGGGCGCGGACGAGGACCTGACCATCGGCCTGGCGTCGGTCCTGCCCTCCGGCCTTCCCCGCCTCCTCTCCAAGGGCGAGGAAGTCTCCTACGTCCTGTCCGGCAACACCGTCACCGCGGTGGCCGGCCCCGAAGGAACGCGGCAGGTGTTCACGCTCGCTGTCAACCCCGACGGCTCCTGGGCCTTCGACCTGAAGGACCAGCTCGACCACGCCCCGGGCGACGGCGAGAACGTGCTGCTGCGCACGGCCGGCGGCGGCACGGTTGCCGGAATTGACCTGTCCCGCCTGGTGACCGGTACCGACGAGGACGGCGATACGGTCTCGGCCGCCGGAGGCGCTTTCGTCATTCGAGTGCAGGACGACGTCCCGGTGGCCTTGCCCGCCTCGGGCATCGGGGCCGCCGTTTTCACCTCCATCTTCGAGGAGTCGAGCTACTTCAACAGGCTGGAGATCGAGGGCAGCGCTGGTTCGGCCGGAATCGTCGACGAAACGCCGGGCGACACCGCCTTCGTGACCTTCGACGCCACAGACACAACGACCGGCAAGTTCGGTCTCGATACCGGCCATGACGGCCCGGCGCCGGGCGTTCAGATCTGGATCGATAACGGCGACGGCCTCTTCGACCGCACATCCGATACGCTGAGCGGCCCCACGGTGCCCGTGAGCGCGTTGACGTGGGAGCAGCTCGCGCTGGCATCCGATACAGGCGCAAAGGATCTTTTCCTTGCCTTGGATGACGGCGGCGCCGCCGTGGATGCCGACTTCAACGACATGATCGTCCGCGTCCAGTCGCTCCCGCGGATCGTCGTCGAAGAGGACGGCATGTCCGGACCGGCCGGCCAGGCCGGATTCGCTGACGGGTCTGCCGGCAACAAGGGCCCCGGCGACGACAACGGCCAGGACGAGGCCACGGGTGGACCGGGGAGCCTCACGGCCCTGTTCCGGTCCGGTTCCGACGAGAACCTGACCATCGGCCTGCGCGCCGTCAGCCCCGATGCTGGTCTGCCGCGTATTCTATCGCGTGGAGACGAGGTCTCCTACGTCGTCGCCGGCAACACTGTGACGGGCGTCGCGGGCGGGCGTGAGGTGTTCACGCTCACCGTGCAGCCGGACGGCTCCTGGGCCTTCGACCTGCGGGACCAGCTCGACCATGTCGCCGGCGCGGGCGAAAACACCCTTCTGCGCACCGTCGGCGGCGGCAGGGTCGCCGGGATCGATTTGTCCGGCCTGATCACCGCCACGGACCATGACGGCGACTCGGTGACGGCCCTCAGCGGGGCTTTCGTCATCGGCGTACAGGACGACGTCCCTGCCTTCACCGCCGCTTCGGCCATCGTGTTGCCCAATGAGGACGGCTCGGAAGCCCTCGGCGAATTTGCGTTCTCGGTGGGCGCCGACGAGCCGGGCACGACGCGCTTCGCCGACGAGGCGGGTTCGACGGCGCTGCGGGTCGATGGTAGCGAGGTGCTCTATCGGACCAGCGCGGACGGCCAGTCCGTCACCGGCTATGTTGATCTCGACGGCAACGCCAGCATCAGCGAGGCCGAGCAGGTCTTCGAGGCGCGGCTGCTCGGCGGCGGCTCCTACGGCGTCCAGATGTTCAAGGCAGTGGACAGCGGGGCGGTCGACCCGGCCGGTCTCACCAATCAGGGGCTGGCATTCCGGATCGAGCACACCGATTCCGACGGAGACCTCGCGACGGGAACGCTCAGCGTCACCCTTGCAGACGATCCGATCGTGACGGGTACGGCCGGTGACGACGCCAGCCTCGTTGGCTCGGCACAGAACGACGTTATCGACGGACTGGCCGGCAACGACTGGCTCTATGGAGAGGATGGCGACGACATCCTGATCGGCAACCTCGGCGCGGATACGCTCGTAGGCGGGCCCGGGGCGGACACCTTCAAGCTGACGGACCTGTCCGCGCAGGATCTCATCGCCGACTACGGCACCGGCACGGATCGCATCGACCTGACGGCGCTGTTCAGCACCGGCACGGACGGCCCCGCTAGCCCCACGGAGCTCCTGGAGTACGTCCGCTACGACGACGGCGCGCTGACCGTCGACGCAGACGGCGTAGGCGATGCGCACGGTTTCGTGCAGGTGGCGTTCGTCGACACGGCAGGCCCCGGGGTCGCGCCGCCGCCCTCGATCCAGATCGTGTACGACGACCAGTCGCATCAGGTGCAGACGGCAAACCTGACGGGCTGAAGGCTTCATCCCCACGCCAAAGCGACCCGCGACACGACCCGCTTGCGGCCGGCGCGCCGTGCGGGCATGGGACATCCGGACGTCCGGACCGGACGGGAATCGCCGGAGGGGTCATGGCCTGGGTTCTGCTTCTGGTTGCGGGCCTGTTTGAGGTCGCCTGGGCCATCGGCCTGAAATACACGCAGGGTTTCACGCGCCTCGTGCCGACCCTGCTCACACTGGCCAGCATGGTCGCCAGTGTGGGTCTACTCGGGCTCGCCCTCAAGCAACTGCCGGTCGGCACGGCCTACGCCGTCTGGACCGGCGTCGGCGCCGTGGGGACGGCCATTCTCGGCGTCGTCCTTTTGGGAGAGCCGGCCACTCTGGCGCGGATGGCGTGCATCGGGTTGATCGTCGCCGGGATCATCGGCCTCAAGTTCGCCGCCTGAGATTTTGCAGGCGAGACAACGACATCCGTTTGCGAGCTCTGGCGAAAGCGAACCATTTGGGTTGTCGACCGTTGTCCGGGCCCGCGCTGAATTGCGCATGACCCGACATTGGGAGAGCCAGATGATGAAGACCACTTTGACAGCCAGCGCGGTGGCGATGGCGCTCGCCGCCGTTCCCGCTTTCGCCCAGACCAGCCCTGCTCCGTCGACCGCTCCAGTCCAGCAGCCGGCCCAGACAATGCCGGTCCAGCAGCCGGCCCAGACGATGCCGGCCCAGCCGCAGACCGGCGCGTCCTCGACGATGCCGTCGGCCCAGGGTACGACCCGCTTCTTCACGGCCATGGAGGCTGATCAGTGGCGCGCGTCGAAGTTCTCGGGAGTCGACATCTATGGCGTCGACAACGTGAAGATCGGTGACGTCGACGACGTCATCCTCGACCGTCAGGGCAACGTCGAAGCCGTCGTGATGGGCGTCGGCGGATTCCTCGGAATCGGCGAGAAGCAGGTCGCAGTTCCGTTCGACCAGGTTGAATGGATGGTCGGCGACAGAATGCCCTCCGCCGCCACCGCTCCGGCGGTCCGCACGGACGGCAGCGCGGCGCCTGCGACGGCCGCCCGTCCGACTACGGCGGCCCCCGGCACTGCGGCTGCTCCGACTGCGAACACCGACGTGACTGCCTCGACTGTCCGCGCCGGCGCTCGCATGGACTACCCGAGCTATGGCCTGCTGCGGATGACCAAGCAGGATCTGCAGAACGCTCCTTCCTATCGCTACGGGGAGCAGCTGGGCTCGTCCGGCGCAGGAACGGGGACGGCGCCCGCCACCAAGCAGTAAGCACTCGCTGTCGCCGGGCGGTCACTGTCGCGAACCAGGGGGCCGCTTCGGCGGCCCCTCTTTGTGCCTGGTTCATGAAAAGAAGGCGGGGTCCGCAGACCTCGCCCTCGCATTCTTCGTCGACCGGATTCGGTGAAATTACTGCACCACCTCGCGGCAGGTCGTATTGCCGAGGCTGTCGCGCACGCACGTGCGCTGGCTGACTGTCGGCGCCGGTTCCGTGACGATGACGCCCGGTCGCTGCTCGATCACGACGGGGGGGCTCTCGATGACGCGGGTGCGGGGCTGCGAAGCGGCGTCCGCAGCGGCGCCCGCGGCTCCGCCGATCACCCCGCCTACCGCGGCCCCGACGGGGCCTCCGACGATGGCGCCCGTTGCCGCGCCGCCGGCCGCGCCCGTGATCGTGCTCTGTTGGGCAAGTACGGCCGCAGGAGCGGCGCCGAGCAGGGACGCCGTGAGCAAGACCTTCCAGATATTCGACATTTCATCCTCCTCGATGGGGGTCGTGGTGCTTCAACGTGTCGGCGGGACGATGGTTCGGGCCCCACGCGCCGACCTGATGGGACGACCGGAACGCACGACCGCGTCGCACGTTGGCCGAGAGCCCAGCCTGTGCGGCCAGCCCCCGGAGACCCGCCATGGACATCGCTCTCGCCAAGGTCTGCGCCCTGATCCGCCAGGCCCGACGCTTCGATGTGAAGGAGGGCGATACCGACCCTGATTCCGGCTCCAATCCCATCGATGACGGCCATGTGGGCACGCTCGAGGCCT
Organism: Hyphomicrobiales bacterium; assembly: GCA_027489275.1. Lineage (GTDB taxonomy): Bacteria > Pseudomonadota > Alphaproteobacteria > Rhizobiales > Beijerinckiaceae > Alsobacter. The sequence continues at coordinate 337 of JAIYAB010000461.1, read as the reverse complement.
CGGCCGGCGACCCGATCGAGGTTGAACTGAGAGCCTTTCTCGAGGGGGTGAATGCCGACGAGCAGGCCAGTCTCGTCGCCCTCGTCTGGCTGGGGCGCGGCGATTTCGAGCCGCAGGAATGGACTGCCGCGCTGCGGCAGGCGCGCGAGCGCAGCGGCCCCCCGACGTCCGACTATCTGATGGGCATCCCCAACCTGCCCGATCTGCTGGACGAGGGGCTCGCCGCACTGGGGCACTCCTGTGTGGACGAGGACGGCGGCGCCGGCGTGTAGCGGAGAACCGCGTGGTAGGATCGAAGGCTCGTCGATCCGGAGCAGAAGCCGCCTTGACCCGATCC
>JAIYAB010000307.1 GCA_027489275.1 Hyphomicrobiales bacterium | reverse complement strand
TGAGCCGGGTTCGCCTTGGTGTAGCTCTTGAGCAGCCACCACAGCAGACCGACAGCGACCAATCCAGCCAGAAACGTCACGCCGCCCTCACGACATCTGCCGCAGGAGGGCCTGCGCGCCCGCCGCCCCGTCCCGCCGCGCGAGCGCGGTCAGCGCGTCGCGGCCGCCGGCCGCATAGGCTGCGGCGGCGCGCAGCAGCGCCGCCAACTCTTCGCCGGAGCCGGTGCCGAAGCGCGCATAGGCGCCGCCGGTGATGCGCGCGGCCTCGCGGAATGCCGCCTCCGCCGCCGAATCGAAGCCCTCGTGGAACATGAACGCCTTGACGCCGAGGAGACGCAGCTCGCCGGCCACTGCGGCGAGATCGTCCAGCTTCTCCTCCATCGCATCGCCCACGAACACGAGCGCCCGCACCGGGCGCTGGCGCGTCTCGTCGCGCACATGCTCCAGCACCTTGCGGATCTGGGTGTGGCCGCCGCGCACAGAGATCTGCGTCATCAGGTCGGTCAGCGCGCGGGCATCCGACACCCAGCGCGACGCGCGGCACTCGGAGAACCCGCGGAAGAAGCACAACTGCACGTCGAGACCGCCGATCGCCGCGGCAGACTGGAACATCTGCGCCTGCTGCCGGCAGGCGAGGTCCCACATCGGCTGGCGGCTCATCGTGGCGTCGAGCGCGAAGACGAGCCTGCCGCGCTTGCCGGCCGCCCCGGGCGCGAGCGCCTTCGCATCGGCGATGAAGGCCTCGACGGCCGCGGCCCCGGTCGCCACCGCGGGCGCCTTCGCCGCGCCGGTGGACACACCGACCCGCGTGACGCCCGTCTTGTCCTTGTCCGCCATCCGCCGCTCCATCCTGCCCCCTAATGTGGCCGGACCGACCGGGAATGCAACGCCCAGCGGCTCGCAAGGCCCCCCGTCCGCGGGTTGGATCGTCCCGCGGCCGTCGCGAAGGATGCGGGACAGGGCGGCGGGACGGGGCGGTTGAGCCATGGTGCGTCCTTCGAGACGCGGGCTTCGCCCGCTCCTCAGGACGAGGAAATTCCAACAACAACAATCGCTTAGCAAATGTTCACACTGTATCTCCTCATCGTGAGCAGGCCGCGGAGCGGCTGTCTCGAAGGACACAGGCTGCAGGTGCGGGACGGGGCTACAGGAGGCCGAGTTCGGCGAGTTCGCGCCGCAGGGCTTCGGGCATGGACGCGACGTCGCCGCCCCCGCCGCCGAGATCCTTCGGCGCCGCATCGGCGGCCAGGTAGCGCCAGCCCTGGAACGGGCGGCAGGGCCGTGGGGTGACGGGCGTTACCTTAGGCTCGAGCACGAGATGGCAGCGGCCGATGCCCTCGCCGTCGGTGAAGGGCCGGATGTCGACGATGCGCTGGCGGCAGGCGACCTGGCCCTTGATCACCCAGTAGAGCGAGCCGCCGTCCAGGATCTCGTCGAGGCGCTTGGGCACCATGCGGGTCGTGTGGAACTGCTCCTCGGGCTTCCCGAGCCGCCGCCACATGGCCATCGTCTCCTCGATCCAGCCTTCGAGATCGGCGATCGAGTCGCATCCGACGCACAGCTTGAGGATGTGGAGAGCCATGCCCGAGTGGTAGCGCCGCGCGCCCTGCCGGACAATGGCCCGCCGCGCCGCGCTGTGGACAAGCCTTGCCGGTCTTGACCGCAGGCTTTCGCTCATGATGTGAGCGGACGAAGGAAGGGAGGAGGTCCCATGCGGCAGTGGGTGTTGACGCTTTCGCTCGCGCTGTGGCTCGGCGGCTGCGCAGGCTACCTTGCGGAGAATTATTCCAGTACCCGCTTCGACGGCTACACGCAGGCCGACGGCAAGCCGCTCGCCATCGCGCTGCATCGCTCCAAAGCGGCTTTCGTCACCCAGGTCGACGCGAGCACGGCCATCGCCCAGGCGTTGTCGGGGCAGGCAGGTCGGGACTATCCCGACGCCGTTCACCGCAAGGCAGCTGACGACTTGCTGCGACGCCTGGGCCCGCTCGGTTGCAAGGTCACGGGCACCAGGCGGATCGATGCGATCACCGTGGAGCATGACTATGCCTGCCGGGACGGGCGGACGCTGACGGCGGACGACATTGCCTCGGTCACCGAGCAAGGCGTCCTGACCCGCCGCTAGCGCGGCCCGAAGCGGTTCACGCGTCGGCGATCACCAGCATCCGGGCTCCCTCGCCCACCTGCTGTCCGGGCTCGACGGCGACCTCGGCCACGATCCCGGCCCTGGGGGCGACGAGGCTGTGCTCCATCTTCATGGCCTCGACGATGGCGACGCGCTGGCCCTTGTCCACCGTCTCGCCGGCTGCGACGAAGACGGCTACCACCTTTCCATGCATGGGCGCCTTGACCACGCCGCCGCCGTCCGCCTCGTCGGCGGACTGGCCCAGCGGGTCGAACAACCGCATGTGCGTCTGCCGCCCGTCGGCGAGCACGATCAGCCCGTCCTCCATCGTCACGAGCGTCAGGTCGTGGTCGCCCGCCGGCACCGGGTGGCCGGGCACCTCGACCGATGGCCCCTCGCCGTCGAAGGCGACGAGGACGTCCAGCCGCTCGCCCTCCACGACGAGCGGCCACGCCGAAACCCGGGGTCCCGACATCTGGAAACCATCCGCGACGTCCCACGGCCCGATCAAGCCTGCCGCGCCGCCGCGCGGGGGCGCACAACCGCTGTCGGCTGCTATGCGCTCCTGCTGCGCGGCCACGAGCGCCAGCGCGCCGGCCGCAACCGCCCGCGCATCGACCGGGCGGGGGACGGCCCCCAGCGCCTCGAGGTGCCGATCGATGAAACCGGTGTCGAATTTCCCGGCCCGGAACTCCGGCGCCAGCGCCAAGGCCCGCAGGAAGGCCACGTTGCTGCGCGGCCCGGCGACCACCGTCCGCCCCAGCGCATCAGCCAGCCGGTCCAGCGCTTCGTCGCGCGTCGGCGCGCGGGCGATGACCTTGGCGATCATGGGATCGTAGAACGGCGTCACCTCGCCGCCTTCCTCCACCCCCGTATCGATGCGGATGCCTTCCCCCTCGGGAAACCGCAGCGCCCACAGGCGGCCGGTCGAGGGGAGGAATCCCGTCTCCGGATCCTCCGCATAGAGCCGCGCCTCGACAGCGTGGCCGTCGATGGCCAGGTCGGACTGGGCGAAGGGAAGTCTTTCGCCCGAAGCGACGCGGAACTGGAGTTCGACGAGGTCGAGGCCGGTGATCGCCTCGGTGACCGGGTGCTCGACCTGCAGCCTTGTGTTCATTTCCATGAAGAAGAAGCCATCCGGCTTCAGGCCCTGCGAGCCGTCGGCGATGAACTCGACCGTCCCGGCGCCGACATAGCCCACGGCGCGCGCGGCCTCGACCGCCGCCTTGCCCATCGCGGCGCGGACGGCCTCCGGCATGCCGGGCGCCGGCGCTTCCTCGATGACCTTCTGGTGGC
>JAIYAB010000064.1 GCA_027489275.1 Hyphomicrobiales bacterium | reverse complement strand
GAGCGGTATGTTGTAGCTGTCGCGAAACAGCGCCACGACCTTCTTGCCCGCGCCGAGCCGCATCAGGCCGTGGTCGACGAAGACGCAGGTGAGCTGGTCGCCGATGGCCTCGTGGATCAGCACGGCCGCGACGGCCGAGTCGACCCCGCCCGAGAGGCCGCAGATCACCCGGCCGGTACCGACCTGCGCCCGAATCCGCGCGATCGCCTCGTCCTTGAAGGCCTTCATCGACCAGTCGCCGCGGCAGCCTGCGATGCGACGCACGAAATTGCGCAGCAGCGCCGCGCCGTGCGGCGTGTGGACGACCTCGGGATGGAACATCAGGCCGTAATAGCGCCGCTTCTCGTCGCCGATCACGGCGTACGGGGCGTTCTCGGACGTTCCGTAACGGGTGAAACCGGGTGGAAGCCGGGTGATCCGGTCGCCATGGCTCATCCACACCGGGTACTCTTCGCCCTTGCGCCAGACATCCTCGAAAAGCGCGCATTCGTCGAGCACTTCGACCGCGGCGCGGCCGAACTCGCGGTGATGCCCGCCTTCGACGCCGCCGCCGAGCTGGGCGGCCATGGTCATTTGCCCGTAGCAGATGCCCAGCACCGGCACGCCGCTGTCGAAGATCGCCTGCGGCGCCCGGGGACTGCCCTCCTCGTGCACCGACTCCGGGCCGCCGGACAGGATCACGGCGCGCGGACGCATCTCCTCGAAGGCTTTCGCCGCCGACTGGAACGGCACGATCTCGGAATAAACCCCCTCCTCGCGCACGCGCCGCGCGATGAGCTGGGTCACCTGGCTGCCGAAATCGACGATGAGGACCTTGTCGTGCTGGCCCTCGGTCCGGCGGGCGTCGTGCGGGTGCTCGGTCATCGTGTCTGACTACGTCAATCGAGGGTGCGTCGCAACATGGCGGCGCGTCCGTCCCCGGGATCGTTTCGCCGGCGGGACGGCGTGGGCGAACCGCTCGGCGCAGGAGGCGTTGAATGCGACCGACGACCACCGTGAAGGAGATCGAACCGTGTCGCGTCTTGCCCGTCTTGCCGTCGCCGTCATCGGCATCGCAACGCTGTCGGCCTGCACGAATACCGAGGAGCGCGTCACCGGCGCCGGCGTCGGCGCGGTCACCGGCGCCGTTGTCGGCGGACCCGTTGGCGCTGCGGTCGGCGGTGTCGCCGGCGCGGCCGCCGGCCCGACTGTCGCTGGCGCCACCGGCATGCCGCAGGCCCGCACCACCCGTCGGACGACGACGACCCGGACCCGCTGAGGTTCAGGTCCGGCGCAGAAGCGCGAAGAAGAACCCGTCGGTCCCGGTTCGCAGCGGCGTGAGCTGCAGCCCGTGCCCGCCGGGGCTCGTCCGGTTCGCCAGCGCGTCGAGGCCTGCCGCCGCGGCGGCCTTAGCGGGCGATACCGGCGCGAAGCCGTCGTGGCGGCCGAGAAAGGCCGCGACGGCATCGTCGTTCTCGTCGCGCAGCACGGAGCAGGTGATGTAGGCGATGCGTCCGCCCGGCCTGACGAGCCGCGCTGCCCGATCGAGCACCGTCGCCTGATCCGCGATCCTGCCCTCGAGGCTCGAGGGCCTGACGCGCCACTTCGCGTCAGGATTTCGACGCCACGTGCCCGTGCCCGTGCAAGGTGCATCGACGACGACGAGGTCGGCCTTGCCGAAGACGTCGGACAACGGCTCGTCGTTGCGTCCCCTCGGATGGCGGACCTCCACGATGGTCACGCCCGCCCGCGTCAGCCGCTCCCAGATCGGCGCGAGGCGGCGCTTGTCGCTGTCCGTCGCGTAAAGCGTCCCCTCGTTGCGCATGGCAGCCGCCAGTTCGAGCGTCTTGCCGCCGCCGCCGGCGCACAGGTCGACCACTGTCGTGCCGGGTTTGGCCCCGGCCAGAAGGCCGGCGATCTGCGATCCCTCGTCCTGGATCTCGATGAAGCCGCGCTGGAACGCCGGTTCGGCCTGGATCGCGGGTGCGCGACCGTCGGCGGAAATCGCGATCCGCAAGCCCAGCGGCGACAGCGGCGTGGCGACGGCGCCGAGCGGCGCGAGGTCGGCGAGCGCGGTCTCCCGGTCGCAGCGCAGCGTGTTGACGCGCAGGTCGACGGGCGCGCGCTCGGCCATGGCGCGGGCCTCGGCGACCCGACTTTCGCCGAAACTCGCGGCCAGCGCCGGGTCGAGCCATTGCGGATAGTCGCCCGCAATCCACGCCGGCGCGGCGGCCAGCAGGGCCTCGGCGTCCCGCCCCAGGCCGGCCCGCTCCTCCTCTGTCAGTGGCGAGGGAGCGAAACGCTCACCCGTGAACAGCCCCTCGATCTGCTCCGTCGACCAGCCACGGGCGAGGCGAAGCGCCCCGATGAGTGTCGCGCGCGGCCCGTCCTTGCCCATGAGCGCGGCGGCCGAGTTGCGGCGGCGCAGGGTGTCGTAGACGAGGGTCCCGATGGCCGAGCGGTCGCCGGAGCCGGCGAAGCGATGGGCGAGGCCCCAGTCCTTCAGGGCGTCGGCGGCAGGCCGGCGTCGACCTTCGATGTCGGCGAGAACCTCGATGGCGGCGGAGAGGCGGGCGGCGGGCGTCATGCTCGCTCTCCGCCATGGCGGCCGGCCCTTGCCATGAAGTCGCCACGATTCGGATTGCGCATGTGTGCATTCTTTTGTGAGAGGATTGTCATGACAAAATCGATTTCCCGCCTGCTCGTCGCGGCTGCAGCCGCTGCCGTTCTCGCCGCCTGCGCGACAACCCCGGCTCCGCCTGCCCCGCCGCAGACGAAGAAGCTCGACGCCAAGACCCAGCTCGAGACCGGGCGCACCTACTAGGCGTTTTCACCCCGCGAGCAGCCGCGCGACGACGACGAGCCACATGATCCCGAGAGTTGCGAGGCCGACCAGGAACATGCGGAACCGGGTCATCACGTGGTTGCTCGTGGTGTGCACCACCGCATGCGCCACGCGCGACGCCACATAGATCCAGGCGAGCGCGATCATGGGCCATCCCGTCGCGCCGACATGGATCGCAACGGCGACGAGCACGTAGAACAGGACCGGCGTCTCGAACTGGTTGGCGAGGTTGTTGCTGAAGCGACGAACATCGTCCGGCCAGCCGTCGTTCGACAGGGCCACGGCGGCGATCTTCACCCGCTTTGCCCGCACCGCGGCCACCCTTGCCCGCCCCAGCAGGCCCAGCACGACGAGCGTGAGCAGGACATGCGCGAGGACCGGCCAGACCAGCGCGAGGCCAGAACCCGCGTTCATGCCGCCTCCGCTCACATCCGGGTCGGATAGTTCGGGCTTTCGCGCGTGATCGTCACGTCGTGGACGTGGCTTTCGCGCAGCCCGGCGGAGGTGATGCGCACGAATTCGGCCTTCTGCCGGAATTCGGGAAGCGTGGCGGCGCCGACATAGCCCATGGCGGCGCGCAAGCCGCCGGCGAGCTGGTGCAGCACGGTGCCCACGGGACCCTTGTAGGGCACCTGACCCTCGATGCCCTCGGGCACGAGCTTCAGCGTGTCCTTGATGTCCTGCTGGAAGTAGCGGTCCGCCGATCCGCGAGCCATCGCGCCGACCGACCCCATGCCGCGATAGGCCTTGTAGGAGCGGCCCTGGTAAAGGAACACCTCGCCCGGGCTTTCGTCCGTGCCGGCGAGCAGCGAGCCGACCATCGCGCACTCCGCGCCCGCCGCGAGCGCCTTGGCAAGATCGCCCGAGAACTTGATCCCGCCATCCGCGATGACCGGAACGTCGAGCGCCGCCGCCGCCTCAGCGGCGTCCATCACGGCGGTCAGTTGCGGCACGCCGACGCCGGCAACGATGCGCGTCGTGCAGATGGACCCCGGGCCAATGCCGATCTTCACCGCGTCGGCGCCTGCGTCGATCAGCGCGCGGGTGCCTGCGGCCGTGGCGACGTTGCCGGCGATCACCTGCACGAAGTTCGACAGCTTCTTGATCCGGCCCACGGATTCGAGAACACGCTGCGAGTGGCCATGCGCGGTGTCGACGACGATAACGTCGCATCCCGCATCGATCAGCAGCTCGGAGCGCAGGAAGCCCTGTTCGCCCACCGTCGTCGCCGCCGCCACAAGCAAACGGCCGGCCGCGTCCTTGGAAGCGGTGGGATAGGCCACCTGCTTCTCCATGTCCTTCACGGTGATGAGGCCGATGCAGCGGAAATGGTCGTCGACCACCAGCAGCTTCTCGATGCGGAACTGGTGGAGAAGGCGCTTGGCCTCGTCCTGGCTCACGCCCTCGCGGACCGTGATCAGCCGGTCCTTCGTCATCAATTCGGAGACGGCCTGCTGCGGATTGGTCGCGAAGCGAACGTCGCGGTTTGTGAGGATGCCGACGAGCTTGCCGGGCCGACCGGCGGGACCACGCTCGACCACGGGAATGCCTGAGATGCCGTTGCGCTTCATCAGCGTCAGCGCGTCCTCCAGCGTCTCGTCCGGATGGATCGTGAGCGGGTTTACCACCATGCCGCTTTCGAACTTCTTCACCGCCTTCACCTCCGCCGCCTGCTCCTCGGGCGAGAGGTTGCGGTGGATCACGCCGATGCCGCCGGCCTGCGCCATGGCGATGGCGAGGCGCGCCTCTGTCACTGTGTCCATGGCGGACGAGACGATCGGGAGGTTGAGCGAGATCGCGCGGGTCAGCCGCGTGCGCACGTCGACGTCGGACGGCATGACCACGGAATGGCCGGGCTGCAGCAGGACGTCGTCGAAGGTGAGCGCTTCGCGGATGACCATGGCCAACTCCTCTGGCTCGCCGGGGGAGCCGTCGGGCCGGGATGCGCCCGGCCGATGCATCAATGGGTTGGCGCGTGGCCTTAGCATGGTCTCCGCAGAGTCGAAAGCGGGAAAGGTTCCAGCGAAACCAGAGCGGGCCGGACCCACGACCGGGATTGCCGGCGGGCTCAGCGCGGCGGGTGCTCGTCCCCGGCCGCGCACTTGTTCCCCCTGAACCCCGTCGCCAGCACGTAGAGCTCGGCGGAGTCCGCGCGGCTGGCCGCCGGCTTCACATGCCGGACGACCGCGAAGTCGCGTTTCAGGTCCGCCAGAATCTGGCCCTCGGTCCCGCCCTGCAGCACCTTTGCGACGAAGGCGCCGCCAGGGGCGAGGATGTCACGGGCGAACTCCACGGCCAGTTCGGCCAGCGCCACGATCTTCAGGTGGTCCGTCTTCTTGTGGCCGGTGGTGTTGGCGGCCATGTCCGACATGACGACATCGGCCGGCCCGCCCAGCATCGCGGTGAGCCGCGCGGGGGCGTCCTCGTCGAGGAAGTCCATGACCGTGAACTCGACGCCGGGCAGCGGATCGATGTCGAGCAGGTCGATACCCACCACGCGGCCCCTGCCCTCCGCCGAATGCACCCTGGCAGCCGCGACCTGCGACCATCCTCCCGGCGCGGCGCCGAGGTCGACGACCTTCAGCCCCGGTCGGAACAGCCGGTACTTGTCGTCGATCTCGATGAGCTTGAAGGCGGCGCGCGACTTGTAGCCCTCGCGCTTCGCCTGAGCGACGAAGGGATCGTTCAACTGGCGCTCGAGCCAGCGGTTCTGCGACACCGTGCGCTTGCGCGCCGTCTTCACCCGCTGCTTGAGCGAGCGCCCGCCCTCGCGGCCGGAGCCGCCGGTCGTCGTCATGCGTGCCGTCCCCGGCGCGTCATCCACACGCCGTCTTCGCTCATCAATTGCATCAATATGCCCTCGCGCAACCCGCGGTCGGCGATGCGAAGGCGCTCGGACGGGAAAGTCCGCCGAATCGCCTCGAGGATCGCGCAACCGGCGAGGACCAGGTCCGCGCGCTCGTTGCCAATGCATGGGTTGGCTGCGCGCTGGCGGAAGTTCATCCCGAGCAGCCGCTCCATGACCGCCGCGACGTCATCGTTGCCCATCCACAGTCCATCGACCCGCCGGCGGTCGTAGCGCGGCAGGTCGAGGTGGACGCCCGCGATGGTCGTGACCGTGCCGGACGTGCCCAGCAGGTGAAAGCGGCCGCAACCGGCCACGCCGCGCAGCTCTGCGACGAAATCACCGAGCATGCCCTGGACTTCCGCGACCATGCTCTCGAACGACTCGCGCGTCACCTCGACGCCCCCGCGGCGCTCGGCGAGCGTGACCACCCCCACAGGAAGCGACGTCCACGCCCTCACCCGGTCGGACAGCGGGCGTCCGCGCCGCTGCCCATCCAGCCACACCAGTTCCGAGGATCCCCCGCCAATGTCGAACAGGACCACGCCCTCGGCCTGCGGGTCGGCGAGCCCGGCACAGCCGGCAACGGCAAGGCGGGCTTCCGTCTCGCGGTCGACCACCTCCAGTTCGAGTTCGGCCTCCTCGCGCACCCGGGCGATAAACTCGCCGCCATTCACGGCGGCCCTGCAGGCTTCCGTCGCAATCAATCGGGCGCGAGTCACGCCGCGCGCCTCCATCTTGGAGCGACAGACCTTGAGTGCCTCGATCGTGCGGGCGATGGCAGCGTCGCGCAGCCGGTTCGACGCGCCGAGCCCCTCGCCCAGCCGCACGATCCTCGAAAACGCGTCGACGACGCGAAAGCCGTCGGAGGACGGCCGCGCGACGAGAAGCCGGCAGTTGTTCGTACCCAGATCCAGAGCGGCATAGGTCACGCCGCGCCCGTAGCGTAGCGTCGGGATTGCCTGCGCCACTCCATGACCTGGCCCCCCGCCCGGGATCTCGACCAGCCGCACGTCGGCAGCCGCAGACGGGAGGATCCCGGCGGTCGCTTCGGCGGCATGATCGTCGACCGGCGACACGTGAGCCTCATGATTTGTTCCAGCCGACCTTACCAACCCCGTCGCCCCGATGCCAAGCAGCGATACACGTCCCCCGTGCCATGCATTGCCGATGTGGGACTTCCACGCCATACTCATTGAAAATGTCAATGGTTGATCCGATGCCGGGCCGCCTTCAAAATCTCGACATAGACCTGCTTCGCACCTTCTCGGTCATTGCCGAGACTCGCAGCTTCTCGCGCGCGGCCGAACGCCTGCTGCGGTCGCAGTCGACTCTGTCGCTGCAGGTGAAGCGGCTCGAAGAGCAGATCGGCAAGCGTCTGTTCGATCGCACGCCGCGCTCCGTGCGTCCGACGGCCGAGGGGGAGACGCTCCTGGCCTACGCGCACCAGATTCTCGCGCTCAACGACGCCGTGGTGGCACGCGTCAACGAGCCGCACGTGGCGGGAGTCGTCCGCCTCGGGACGCCGGAGGATTTCGCGACACGTCATCTGCCCGGGGTTCTTTCGCGTTTCGCGCACGCCTTTCCCGCCGTCGCCCTGGAAGTGACCTGCGACCTGACGCTGACCTTGCTGGACAGGTTCCGTGCCGGAGACTTCGACCTCGTGCTGGTGAAGCGCGAGCCCGCCAGCACCTCCGCCGGAACCCGCGTCTGGCGCGAGCCGCTGGTCTGGGTTGCGGCAGAGCGGAGCATCCTGGAGCGGCCGGGGCCCTTGCCTCTCGTCGCCTCGCCGCCGCCCTGTGTCTACCGCAAGCGCGCGACAGAGGCGCTGGACCGCAGCGGCCGCGACTGGCGCGTGGCCTACAGCTGCGCGTCGCTGGCCGGCGCGCAGGCCGCCGTCCGCGCCGGGCTTGGAGTGACGGTGCTGCCCAAGGACATGGTCCCGGAGGGATTGGCCGTCTTCGAGGACGAGCGACTGCCGGACCTGCACGACACGGAGGTGGCTCTGCTCGCCTCCGATCCCCTGTCCGCGCCTGCACGCCGGCTCGCGGACCACATCGTGCGCTCCCTCGAGCAATCGGCGGGGCCCGGTTGAGGAGACCCTTGAACTGCGCCGGGAACACAAGCTCGGACAACGCGTTGGACGACGAACCTCGAATCGGGAGTCAGATCCATGCGTACGATTCTTCTGCTTGCCGGCGCCTTGACGCTGGCCATGCCGGCCGCCGCATCGGCGGCCTCTCCTGCGGCGGCGACGCCCGCCGTCGGTCTCGAAGTTGCTCCAGCCGACTTCCGGATGGCTCAGTTCATCATTCGCGAACGCACCCGGGAGGATGTGTGGCCCGGCGAACGGCGCGGCTGGCGCAACGATCGCCGCCGCTGGGGCCGTGACCGCGACTGGAACGGCTATACGGGCCAGGTCTGCCGCACGCGGACGGTCTATCAGGTGAACCGTTTCGGCGAGCGGGTGCGCCGCGTCGTCAGAACCTGCGATTGAGAAACGACCCGTCCAGGACACGACTATGGCCCTCGTTCCCGCCGCGCGCGGCGGGAATGCAAGCGAAACCCGTTGATCCAGAACGCCTATTCGAAAAACAGTTTATGGCCCCCGCGGGCTAGTCCTGCGGGGGTTTCTGCGTGCGCAGCTTCTTGACGGACCCGCGGCGGGTCTTGCTCTCCAGCCGCCTCTTCTGCGACCCGAGCGTCGGCTTCGTCGCCCGCCGGATGACCGGGCGGACGGCGGCCTTGCGCAGGAGTTCGAACAGTCGCTCCCGCGCGTCCTCGCGGTTGCGGTCCTGGGTCCGAAATCGCTGGGCAATGATGATCACCACCCCTTCGGCGGTCATCCGGCTGCCGGCGAGGCCTCTCAACCGGTCCTTGACGTCTTCCGGAAGCCCCGGCGACGCCAACGCGTCGAACCGCAGCTGGACCGCGGTTTCCACCTTGTTGACGTTCTGCCCGCCCGGTCCCGAGGATCGGACGAAGCTTTCGTCCAGTTCCCGTTCGTCCAGCACGATGCGCGGCGCAACGCGGATCATCGGCTCCCTCCGCCCTTCCCGGGCGGAGCCTACATCACGATGACCTTCGTGCCGACGCCGACCCGGTTGTAGAGATCGATGACGTCGACATTACGCATCCGGATGCAACCCGAGGAGGCGGCGCGGCCGATCGTCTCCGGCTCGTTGGTGCCGTGGATGCGATACAGCGTGTCTTTGCCGCCCTGGTAGAGATAGAGCGCGCGCGACCCCAGCGGGCTGTCGGGACCGCCCTTGGTGGGGCGCACATGCGGCCACCGCTTCATCATGTCCGGTGGCGGCGTCCAGTTCGGCCATTCGGCCTTGCGGGCGATCTCGGCCGTGCCGGTCCAGCCGAAAGCCTCGTCGCCGGTCGCCACGCCATAGCGGATCGCCTTGCCGCCCGGCTCGACCAGGAAGAGGAACTTGTTGCGGGTGTCGACGATGATCGTTCCCGGCTTCTCGCCGGTCGGATAATCGATCCGATAGCGTTCGAACGGCAGGTGCACGTCGAAGGTCGGCACCAGCGCCATGAACTCGACGTCGCGCGCGCTCATGGACGGGCTCGGCACCGGCTCGTAGCGGCAGCCCGCCGCCAGCAGGCCGAGGCAGATGACGAAGGCGGACGTTCGCAACCGCATGCCGTTTCGATTCCCGAATGGTTCAGTCGGCCATCATCAAGCGCCGACCATGGTTAACTCAAGCCTAACGCAACTTTTGCGCGATACCGGCGCAACGCCGACGGCTGGACCATCCCCCCGCTTTAGGCAACGCCATGACGCACGTCAACGCCTGGGGAACACAAAGGCGGATGGACGCTGTGCCGCACTTGGTCGAGAATTGACGGCCAGAACAAAGACCGCCCGGGCAGGAGACGCCGTGTCGACCCTCTACATCTCGCATCCCTGCTTCCTGCTCCACCAGACGCCGGCGGGCCATCCGGAGCGCCCCGATCGCATGCGCGTCGTCGAGCGGATCCTGGAGCATGAGCGCTTCGCGCCGCTCGAGCGGGAAGCGTCTCCAGTCGCCACCACGGAAGCGCTGATGCGCGCGCATCCGGAGAGCTACATCCGGGCGCTGGAAGACGCCTCGCCCACCGAGGGCATGATCCAGCTCGACGCCGACACCACCATGTCGGCCGGGACGCTCGAGGCCGCGCTGCGCGCCTCCGGCGGGGCGATTCTCGCCGTCGACGAGGTGATGTCGGGGAAGGTGGCCAACGCCTTCTCGGCCGCCCGCCCGCCCGGCCATCACGCCGAGCGCGCCACGGCCATGGGCTTCTGCTTCTTCAACCATGCGGCGGTCGCCGCCCGCCACGCGCAGAAGACGTACGGCGCCGAGCGCGTCGCCATCGTCGACTGGGACGTCCACCATGGCAACGGGACGCAGGACATCTTCTGGTCCGATCCGAGCGTCATGTACTGCTCGACCCACGAGATGCCGCTCTATCCGGGCACAGGCGCGGCCCGCGAGACCGGCGAGCACAACACGATCGTCAATGCGCCGCTGCGCGCCGGCGACGGCGGCCAGGAGTTCCGCGAGGTCTTCGAGGTCGCGATCCTGCCGCGGATCGAGACGTTCCGGCCGGACCTGATCATCATTTCCGCGGGCTTCGATGCCCATGTCCGCGATCCGCTGGCCAACCTCAACCTCGTCGAGGCCGACTTCTCCTGGGCCACGGCCCAGTTGATGGACATCGCCGACAAGTCCTGCTCCGGCCGGGTCGTCTCGCTCATGGAAGGCGGCTACGACCTCGAGGGCCTCGCCCGTTCGGTGGCCGCCCATGTCATGACGCTGATGCGTGGCGCCTGAGCCGGCCTACCCCTCAACTGCCTCGGTCGCGTCGATCTCGATGCCGAAGCCGGCGCGGCCGATGTAGTTGCGGGACTTCGACGACAGGTTGACGATGGAGGACACGCCGAGGTCGCGCAGGATCTGGGCGCCTAGGCCGACCTCACGCCATTGCTGCTCCCTTGCGCTCTCGGACGACGCGCCGTGCTCGTCGATCTGCTGAACAGGGACGCCGGCCGTCCCGTCGCGCAGATAGACGAGGACGCCGCGCCCGGCCGCGCGGAAGCGCGCGAGCGAGGCCTGCAGCGTCTTGCCGCCTCCCAGCGTGTCGGCGATCACGTTGGCCCTGTGCAGCCGCGTAAGCACGCCGCGGCCGTCACCGACGCTGCCGTGCACGAAGGCGAAGTGGTGCACCGTGTCGAAGGGCGTCGTGTAGGCGTAGCCCGTCAGTTCGCCGTGCTCGGTCCGCACAGGAAAGGTCGCCACGCGCTCGACAAGTTTCTCGCGCGACTGCCGGTAAGCGATGAGATCGGCGACCGAGATGCGCGCCAGCCCGTGCCGGGCCGCGAATGCATCGATCTGCTCGCCCTTCATGACGGTGCCGTCGTCGTTGGCGAGTTCGCAGATCACGCCCACCGCCGGGAGCCCCGCCAGCTTGCACAGGTCGACCGCCGCCTCGGTGTGGCCCGAGCGCATGAGCACGCCCCCGTCCCGCGCGATGAGGGGGAACACGTGGCCTGGCCGCACGAAGTCGGCAGCGCCCATGTTGCCGTTGGCCAGCGCCCGCACGGTGTTCGAGCGCTGCTCCGCCGAAATACCGGTCGTGAGGCCGTGCCGTACATCGACCGAGACGGTGAACGCCGTGCCCAGCGGGGCGTCGTTCGCCGCAACCATCGGCGACAGGTTGAGCCTGCGCGCCTCTGCGACCGTCACGGGCGCGCAGACGATGCCGCAGGTGTTGCGGATGATGAAGGCCATCTTCTCGGGCGTGCAGAGCGAAGCCGCGACGATGAGGTCGCCCTCGTTCTCGCGGTCGTCATCATCCGTCACCACGACGATTTCGCCACGCGCGAACGCCTCGATCGCTTCGCTGACGGAATGGGACATG
>JAIYAB010000092.1 GCA_027489275.1 Hyphomicrobiales bacterium | reverse complement strand
AGGCGGCCGGGAATGAAGAATGGCGAAATGCGCCGCGGCCCCTTCTCTGCCAGGATCAGGGAGGCGTCGTAGATGCCGCCGATCCCACCGATGCCCGAGCCGATCAGGACGCCGGTCGCGCACTGGTCCTCATAGGACGTGGGCTTCCAGCCCGCATCCGTGAGCGCCATGCGCGCCGCCGCCATGCCGAAGACGATGAAGTCGTCGACCTTGCGCTGATCCTTGGGGTCCATCCACTGGTCGGGATCGAACGTGCCGTCCGACCCGTCCCCGCGCGGGATCTGGCAGGCGATCCTCGCCGCGAGGTCGCTCACGTCGAACGATTCGATGACGCGGGCGGCGCTTTCGCCGGCGATCAGCCGCTTCCACGTGACGTCGACGCCGCAGCCCAGCGGCGTCACCATCCCGAGACCCGTGACGACGACGCGTCGCATGGATCGTCCTGCCCTCAACCAGTCCAGCCGACCGGAAGGGTCAGGCGGCCTTCTTCTCGAGGAAGCTGACAGCGTCACCGACGGTGCGGATCGTCTCGGCAGCGTCGTCGGGGATCTCCACGGAGAACTCCTCCTCGAACGCCATCACCAGCTCGACGGTGTCGAGGCTGTCCGCGCCGAGGTCGTCGATGAAATTGGCGCTCTCGATCACCTTGTCCGGCTCGACGCCCAGGTGCTCGACGACGATCTTCTTCACGCGGGCGGCGATGTCGCTCATGGTCTTCCTCGTTTACAATCGACCACGGAGGCCTCCGCGGTCAGTCAACAATTACCGTCCGCCGCGATGGGCCGGCCGATGCTCGATATCCGGGTCCAGCCTGTCGACGGGCCCGGTCGTCACGTCTTCAAGACGCTGCCCACGGACGCACGTCAAGCCCCTTGGGGACGATAGGCTGCGTATCATACTTTATTCACGATGGCGAGAGCCGCCCGGGGCTCCTGCGGCCGTTCCACCGCAGGTTTCAACCCGTTCAGATCATTGCCATTCCACCGTTCACGTGCAGCGTCTGGCCGGTCGTGTAGGCGGCCTCCGGGCTGGCCAGGTAGACGACGGCGGAAGCGACCTCCGCGCCGCTGCCGAGACGACCCATCGGCACGCTGCCGAGGATCGATTCCTTCTGCTTCTCGTTGAGGACGTCGGTCATGGCCGTCTCGATGAACCCGGGCGCGACGCAGTTGACCGTGATGTTGCGGCTCGCGACCTCGGCCGCCAGCGACTTCGACATCCCGACGAGTCCGGCCTTCGACGCGGCGTAGTTGCCCTGGCCGGGATTGCCCGTCGTCCCCACCACCGAGGTGATCGACACGATGCGGCCCCAGCGGCGCTTCATCATCCCGCGCAGAACCGCGCGCGACAGGCGGAACGCTGCCTCGAGATTGACCCGGATGACGGTGTCCCACTCCTCGTCCTTCATGCGCATGAAGAGATTGTCGCGGGTTACGCCGGCGTTGTTGACGAGGATGTCGACCTGCCCCATCGCCGCCTCGGCCGCCGGCACCAGCGCCTCGACGCTCTCGCGATCGCCGAGATTGGCCGGCAGCACGAAGGCGCGGTCGCCGAACTCGGCCGCCATGGCCTGCAACACCTCGATGCGCGTGCCCGACAGCCCCACCGTCGCGCCCTGCGCATGAAGCGCGCGGGCCACGGCGCCGCCGATGCCGCCGGTCGCTCCGGTCACGAGCGCGGTCTTGCCAGTCAGGTCGAACATGGATGCCTCCGGGTGAGCGGCGATGGGCGGAACGCGGACGATCAGGCGCCGTTGCGGGCGCGATAGGCCGCGACGTCGTCGGGTGTCCCGACCGTCATGCCTTCCGCTCCGTCGGCGATGCGCTTGAGAAGGCCGGTGAGCACCTTGCCCGATCCCAGCTCGTAGAAGGTGGACACCCCCTGCCCGGCCATCCAGGCGACGCATTCGCGCCAACGCACGGTACCCGTCACCTGCGCAACCAGCGAGTCGCGGATCGCGGCCGGATCGACGAGCGGCGCGGCGTGGACATTGGCCACCACCGGCACCTTCGGCGCATGGATCGCCACCTTCGCGAGCGCCTCGGCCATGGCATCGGCCGCCGGCTGCATCAGCGCGCAATGGAACGGGGCGGACACGGGCAACAGGACCGCGCGACGCGCGCCCTTCGCCTTGGCGATCTCGCAGGCCCGCTCGACGGCGGCCTTCGACCCGGAGACGACGACCTGCCCGCCGCCATTGTCGTTGGCGGCCTGGCACACCTCGCCTTGCGCCGCCTCGGACGCCGCGGCGGCGGCGGCTTCGAAGTCGAGCCCGAGCAGGGCCGCCATAGCACCCTTCCCCGGCGGCACGGCGGCCTGCATGGCGTTGCCGCGGACACGCAGGAGCCGTGCCGTATCGGCGATCGAGAACGTACCGGCGGCGGCAAGCGCCGAATACTCACCGAGCGAATGGCCGGCGACGAACGCGGCGTCCCGTGCGAGGTCGAGCCCGGCCTCCGCTTCCAGCACCCGCACGACGGCAAGGCTGACCGCCATCAGCGCCGGCTGGGCGTTCGCGGTGAGGGTGAGTT
>JAIYAB010000038.1 GCA_027489275.1 Hyphomicrobiales bacterium | reverse complement strand
CGGCCGCCGCGGCGACGAGATGATCCGCCGCCTCGCGGAACGGCTCGTCCAGCTCGACCTCCTCGCCGAGGCCGGCGACCTCCTGCAGCACCAGGTCGACAATCGCCTGTCCGGGGCCGCCAAGGCGAACGTCGCGTCGCGGCTCGCGGTGATCCACCTCATGAATCGCCAGCCGGCCAAGGCCTACCAGGCGCTGCGCGACAGCCGGCTCTCCGAGCTTCCCGCCGAGCTCAAGCGCAGCCGGATCCTGCTGGAGGCGCGCGCGCTGTCGGACCTGTCGCGCACCGACCTCGCGCTGGAACTCGTCGCTGCGGAGGAGGGTCCCGAGGTCGAACGGTTGCGCGCCGACATCCTTTGGCAGAGCCGCCGCTGGATGGAGGCGGGCGAAGTCTACGAGCGGATCGTGGGCGACGCCTGGAAGCAGCCCGAGCCGCTCGATGACCGCGCTCGCGCAGACGTCATGCGTGCTGCAATCGGCTACGGACTGGCCGACGACAATCTCTCGCTCGAGCGCCTGCGCGCGAAGTTCACGACCAAGATGGCCGACTCGATGGACGGCCGCGCCTTCGCCGTCGTCACAGCGCCGACCGGCGCGCGCGCTTCTGAATACCGCGAGGTTGCACGGTCGATCGCGAGCGCCGACACCCTCGCCGAGTTCCTCACCGAGTATCGCAAGCGCTACCCCGACGGCGGATCGGCTGCTACGCGCCCCACCCCGCCCGCCGAGCCGCCGGCGGGGCAGGGCGCGGCCGCGCCGCCCGCCGCTCCCGCCCGGGGATGATTGGTCAGAGCTTGGTTAATTTCTGTTCGTCAATAACTTGTATGGTGTGCTTCATGTATCGCTACAACCCATAGCTTTGCACGAGGCTACCGGCAACCAGGTTCCATCCGTCCACGAGGACGAAGAAGATGAGCTTGAACGGTAGCGCCACCGTGACAGGCGGCAGCATCATCATGCCCATCGACATCAGGATCGACGCGACGACGAGATCGATGATGAGGAACGGGATGTAGAGCAGAAATCCGAGCTCGAAGGCCCGGCGCAACTCCGAGATCATGAAGGCCGGCACGAGGCTGGTCAGAGGCGTGGCCTGCGGCGTCGCAGGACGCGGTTCGCGGGCGAGGTCGAGGAAGAGTTCCAGATCCTTCTCGCGCACGTTCCGCAACATGAAGTGGCGCAGCGGCACGACCCCCCGGTTGAAAGCTTCCTGCGGCTGGATCTGCCCGGCGAGCAGGGGGGCAACGCCCGCGTCGTACGACGCGCGCAGCGTCGGCGCCATGATGAACACCGTCAGGAACAACGCGAGGCTGACGATCACGGTGTTGGGTGGCGCCGTCGGCGCGCCGATGGCCGAGCGCAAGAGCGACAGCACGACGACGATGCGGGTGAACGACGTCACCATCACCAGAGCCGCCGGGGCGAGCGACAGGACGGTGATCAGCGCGACGAGTTGAAGGGCGCGCTCGGTGATCCCCGTCCCGCCGGCCCCGCCGGTGCCGAGATCGAGCGTGATGGTCTGCGCCGCCGCCGTCCCTGCGACCAGCGCCACGGCCATCCCTCCAGCCGCGAGCGCGAGGCCGCGGCCGACGGAGAATCGGAAAGGACAGCGAATCCGCCGGGTCATCGCGCGGACGGTACGGCCCGCCGCCGCCATGGTCACGGGCGGCGGCGAGTCTTGCTCAGGCTCCTGTGGAGAACCGCCTGAACGGTCGGCGCATCCTGCTGCACGCCCTGCGCGGCCTAGGTTTTGGGCGCTCCCGGATCGCGCCCGAGCAGCCGCGACATCTCGGCCTCCAGGCTGTCGAAGTCGGCCACCTCGATGGGGGCGGGCACGGGCTTCGCCGCCGGGGCCGGAGGCGGCGGCGCCTGGGCCGGCGGCGCAACAGCCACGGGCGGCTCGGACTTCGGCGCGGTTGGCGCAGCGACAGCCGGGGCAGGCGCCGCCTGCGCCGGCGCAGGCGCAGGCGCTGGCGTCGCCGGCTTGGCCGATTCCGCCGATTTGATGCCGGCGAACGGCTTCTTCAGAGCCTCCTCCAGCCGCCGCGCCATGTCGTCCATCTCCGGCGTCGCCACGGGAGCAGGCGGCGGCGGAGGCGGAGGAGGCGGCGCTGCCGCCTCGACGTTGGCTTTCGGTGGTTCGGGCAAGGCCGGGGGCGGTGCCGGGGGCTCGACGAGGGGCAGGACGGGCTCGGGCGCAGCCGGTTCGTGGACAACGGGCCGGGGCGTCACGGGCTCGGGAACCGGGGGCGCGACATCACGCGTGGAACGCGCCTGTTCCGGCGCCGGTGCTGGGATGGGCTGGGCGGCCGCTGCCGCCGCCGTGAGCGCGGCTGCGGCCGCTGCTGCCGCGGCGACGCGATCGGCATCCGCGCGCCTCGGATCGACGACCGTCTCCGGCAACGGCGGCAAAGAATTGCGCGCGGCCGGGGCGGGGGGCTCGACGGGGGGCGGACGTCGGTCGGGTGAGGGCCGCAGTACTGGCGCCGGGGCCGGTCCCGGTGGCCGGACGAGAGGTGGCGGCGGGGGCGGCATGCTGCGCGCCGACTCGCGCAGCGGCGGCGGCACGGCGGTGATCGGCGATGGCTGGACTGGCGGAGGCGGGGGCGCGACCAGCCTGGCCGGCGGCTCGGCGTTTGCCGGAACAGGCGGCATGACGGGCTGCTGAAACACGGGCGGCGCCATCGGCGCCGGCTCGCCAACCGGCGGCTCGCTGCGGGCGCTGGCCATCGCGGCCATTGTTGGCTCGACTCGCGGCGCTTCGGGGCGCACGGCTTCGCCCGGCTCGCGCAATACGGCGCCGCCCGAGCGAATGATCCCCTGCTCGATGACGAGGTCGTTGGGGCCGCCGATCATGACGAGATGCTCGACATTGTCGCGCCGCACGATCACGAGCTGCCGCTGCCGGTCGAGATCGAAGGCATCGACGATGCCGAGGCGGGGCTGCCGCGTCCGCCCGCCGGCGGCCATGTTCAGCCGCGCGCCCGCCAGTTTGCGCAGCACCATCGCGAACAACGCGAGCAGCACGAAGATGATGAGGAACGCCGCCGCCCAGACGAGCGGTGTCGACGGCGGGTTTCCGAAAAGCGATTGCATCGGTTCGCGCGCTCCCAAAAGCGGTTGGCGACCCGTGGGGCCTCGCGCCTAAGACGCAACGTCGCGCCTCATGCGTCAAGCGCCGAACCGGGCGGCTGGCGTCGTTTACGCCACATTAACCATGAAGGCGGCATTTTTTGCCCAGCAGAAGGAGGCCAGCCATGGCCGGAATCGGGCTTCCCCTGATGTCCCAGCTCAAGGACCGCATGCACTGGCTGCAGTCGCGCCAGAAAGTGCTGGCCGAAAACGTCGCCAATGCCGACTCGCCCGGCTACAAGCCGCGCGACCTGAGGCCGCAGCCGGACGGACGATCCGCGCTGCCGCTCGCGGGCTCAGCCGGATCCTCCGTCCAGACGCAGCGCACCGACGGCGCGCACATTCGCGCAGCGATCGGGCCCGGCTCTCCTACGGGTCGGCAGAGCGTCAAGTTCGAGACCGTTCCCACGGGCAACGCCGTCACGCTCGAAGCCGAGATGATGAAGCTCGCAGAGACGCAGATGGACTACCAGACCGCGGCTTCGCTCTACACCAAGAGCCTGTCGCTCCTGAAGATCGCCATCGGCAAGCGCGCCTGAGGAGAGGAACCATGGATTTCCTGCGTTCGATCGCCATCGCCGCGTCCGGTCTCAAGGCCCAGGCCGGCCGCATCCGCGTCATCTCGGAAAACATCGCCAACGCCGATTCGACGGCGGCGACGCCCGGCGGCGACCCCTACCGGCGCAAGATCGCCACGTTCCGCAAGGAGTTCGACCGCGAGCTCGGCGCCCAGACGGTCGATCTGGGCCGCGTCGCCCGCGACCAGAGCGACTTCCGCACGCGCTACGACCCGGGCAACCCAGCCGCCGACGTGAACGGCAACGTCAAACTGCCCAATGTCAGCTCGCTCGTCGAGCAGATGGACATGCGGCAGGCCCAGCGCAGTTACGAGGCCAACCTGAACGTCATCGGCGCGACGCGCCGCATGCTCCAGCGCACGATCGACATCCTGCGCGCCTGAAGGCGCGATCGCGAAGGACGAACCCCATGGCCAGCCCCGTCTCAGCCGCCGGCGCCTACGCCGCAACGAACCGCCTCGCCAACCCGCTCGGCGCTGCCGCCGGAGTCGCCGGCGCGGCCGGCGGCGTCGCGTCCGGCGGGCCGAGCTTCACCGACACGCTCACCCAGGTCCTCGATACGGCGGTGCAGGCCGGCAAGGTCGCCGACAAGCAGGCCTCGGCCGCCGCGCAGGGCAAGGCGGACATGGTCGACGTCGTGACCGCCATCGCCGAGTCCGAATCGGCGCTCGAGACGCTCGTGGCGGTGCGCGACCGCGTCATCGCCGCCTACGAGGAAATCATGCGGATGCCGGTGTGACGCACCTTTTCGCCACGGTCCCGCCTGGCTCCGGACGCTCCATGGCTTGCCCGGTCCGGACGGATCGTCCGCCCCTTGCCTGCACCGAAAGCAACGCCCGATGACCGGACCCGAACTCCTCGACGTGGCGCGCGACGGCATCGTCACCTTCCTCAAGGTGGCGAGCCCGCTGATGCTCGTCGCCCTCGTCATCGGCGTGGCAATCTCGCTGATCCAGGCGCTGACGCAGATCCAGGAACAGACGGTGGTCTTCGTGCCGAAGATCATCGTCGTCGGACTCGCCATGATGCTGTTCCTGCCCTTCATGGGCGATGCGCTGGCCGCCTACATGACGCGGATCGCCTCGCGAATCGCCACGGGCGTCTAGAATGACGGCCATTGGCGCCCCGACGAACGGGTGGGCCGCGTGGCGCCCGGCCTGGCCGATCCGGCGCCGCGATCGCTGGCAGGCCCCGGGCGCCCCGCAGGGCATGACGTTCACGGTCGGACCCCAGACGGCGGCGCTGTTCATGCTCGTCTTCGCGCGCGTGGGCGTCCTCATGATGCTGCTGCCGGGCGTCGGCGAACGCTTCTTGCCGGTGCGAGCGCGCCTTGCGCTCGCCGTGTTCCTCACGCTCGCGCTGACGCCCATCGTCCAGCCGCTGCTCCCTCCAAACGCCCTGACGCCCGAGGTCATCGTCGGTCTGCTGCTCCTGGAGCTGGCCATCGGCCTGATGATCGGGCTCACCGGCCGCCTCGTCGTGGCGAGCCTGCAAACCGCGGGCAACTACGTGTCGCAGGCGCTCGGCCTTGCCTTTGCCGAAACGGTCGACCCGACCCAGGGCGGGCAGGCAGCCGCGGTCGGCAACCTTCTGACGTTGCTCGGCATCGCG
>JAIYAB010000283.1 GCA_027489275.1 Hyphomicrobiales bacterium | reverse complement strand
TTGCAGGTCGGGCACCAGGGAGCAGAGACCTCCACCAGTACCGGCTTGCCGGCGGCCTTGGCAGCATCGAAGGCAGCCTGCGTGAAGGGCGTTGTCGTAAGCGCCCAGGCCGGCACGGACAGAAGGGTAGATGCAAGGCCTGCGGCGGCAAAGAGGAGAGCGGAACGGCGCGCGAACATCAATGGGGCTCCGTGGAAGCAGGAACCGGGCGGTTCCCTTACAGAAGCGACGTCGCGCCACTCATGAAGAAAGTTACGCTTTCACGTGGAGTTGAACGGACCGTGCAAGGGGTCGGGGCGGGCGCCAAAGTCAGGCGTCAAGGCCTCTGTCCGCTCACGGGGATTTGAAACCAACGCGCGTAACGTGTGGCGCGGACGGAGCGATTAGGTGGCAGTGATGATGCGGGGAGCATCTGCATGGATCGCGAGACACGGTGGTCGGACCTCATGCGCCGCGCACAGGCGGGCGAGGGCCGCGCTTATGAGACGTTGCTGACCGAGGTTTCGGGCGAATTGCGCAGGCTCGTCGCACGCCGGCTGCCGCGGTTCGGTCTTGCCCAACATGAACTCGATGACATCGTGCAGGAGGTGCTGATCGGACTGCATCGCCAGCGTGGAACCTGGGACGGGGAGCGCCCCTTCCTGCCGTGGCTCCACGCCGTCGTGCGCTACAAGGTCGTCGATTGCGTCCGCCGTGCAGCCTCCGGCCGCCGCAGGATCGACTCGCGGTCCGTCGACGAGTTGGCGGACATGCTTGTCGCGCCCGAGCAGTCCGGCCAAACCAACATCGACAACGAGGCCAAAGCCCGCCTCGCGATGCTGACCGGTCGGCAACGCCGGGTCGTCGAGGCGATTGGGATTGAGGGCGTCAGCATTGCCTCTGCCGCCTCCCGCTTCGCCATGTCCGAGACCGCCGTTCGGGTGACATGGCATCGCGCATTGAAGCGCCTTGAGGCGGCCATTGGCATCGATGTCGCCGTGCGGCCGGACTGACGATGGACACCGAGACTCTCATTCAGCGGTTGGCGGCCGAGGCCGCCCGCGCACCCGGGCCACCTCCGCGGACGGGAATCCGTCTTGCCGTCGCCGCGGGGCTGGGCGCGGCCGCTGCGCTCGTGACGTCCGTAACGGGCCTCGGCGCACGCGCGGACCTGTCCACCGCTATCCTGTCGCTGCCGGCCGGCATGAAGGTGGCAGGTCCGCTCGCTCTCGCAGCTGGCGCCTTTTTCTGGGCGCGCGGACTCGCAAGGCCGGACGCGCCGGCATTTGGAGCCCGGATGCTGCTTCCTGCGGCGGCGCTGTTTTTGGCCCCCGCGCTGGCAGCAGGACTTCCGGCGGTCTGGAGCGATGCCGGCAGGACCGTCGGCAACGGCACAGCTTGGGTCTGCCTCGGGCTGCTGGGGCTGACGGCCATCGCTCCGCTCGTACTGGTTCTCTCGGCCATGCGGTCGTGCGCCACGACGAGTCCCGGCTGGGCCGGATTCGCCGGCGGACTGCTGGCGGGCGGTATCGGCGCGGCGGCGTACGCCGTTCACTGCCCGCTCGACGCAGTGTCGTTCGTCTCGATCTGGTACCCCGTCGCCATCGGGTTGGTCGGCCTGGTCGGGGCCTTGGCAGGAAGAAGGCTTCTGCGCTGGTAGGCGCTGAGACCTTCTCCGGCGCCCCTGACACGGGCGCCTATTGCTCCTTGGCGTGCGCGATGCCCGGGGTTGAAAGCCGGTCGACGTAAGCGATGCCGATCGCCGACAGGATGAAAACGGTGTGAATGATAGTCTGCCACATGATGCCGGCTTCGGTGTAGGCGGCGTTCGGCGACCCGAGGTTCCCCGCCTCGATGAAGGTCCGTAGCAAATGGATCGACGAAATGCCGATGATCGCCATGGCGAGCTTTATCTTCAGCACGCTGGCGTTGACGTGGCTCAGCCACTCAGGCTGGTCCGGATGCCCCGCGAGCCGCAAACGCGAAACGAACGTCTCGTAACCGCCCACGATCACCATAACCAGCAGGTTGGAGATCATCACCACGTCGATCAGGCCTAGAACGATCAGCATGATCTGCTGCTCGCTAAAGGATGTCGCCTTCGTGACGAGCGTGAAGAGCTCCTTCATGAACTTGAAGACGTACACGCACTGGGCGAGGATCAAGCCCAGATACAGCGGCAACTGCAGCCAGCGTGATCCGAAAATCAAAGCGGGGAGGGGCCTCAGGCGCGCGTGATCGGGGGCGGGTGTCATCTGCATGGTGTGGTCCGGCTTCTCTTGCGACAACTGCTTGCGGTCCGAGACATAAGCCACGCCGGCAAGGTTGCCAGTAGCGTCAAGCCATCGAAATCAATCCAGCGTGTGCCTGTCGATGCCGTGTGGGGTGCGAAGGCAGCCCCGATGTTCCGCTGCCGGCCGGGTGGCCACTGGCCGCGCGCCTCGCCGGTTCCATCTTTCCCTGCTAGACGACCCGTGATGGAACCCTCCAGACGCCGATGCGGTTGGGGAGATCCGTGCGGAAGACGACGCGACCCTGGAGTTCGAAGCGATGGAACCTGACACGATCGCCTTGTGGGTCTTCATCGGCCTGTGCTTTGTCGCAGCGATGAGCGGGGCATTGTTTCCACCGGGCGCGTGGCACAGGAGCCTCTCCAAGCCGAGCTGGCACCCGCCGAACTGGCTCTTTGCTCCCGCCTGGATGGTGCTCTACGGCACGATCGCGGTGGCGGGATGGTTGGTGTGGAAGCAAGCAGATGGCTTTGCTGGCGCATCCGTCGCCCTGTCCCTGTGGGGACTTCAACTCGTCCTTAACGCCGCCTGGAGCGGCATTTTCTTCGGCCTCAAACGCATGGATCTGGCGCTCATCGAGGTCGTCGGGCTGTGGCTCGCCCTCCTGGCGACGATCGTGGCCTTCTGGCCGATCAGCACCGGCGCGGCGCTGCTCATGATGCCCTATCTCGCCTGGGTCAGCTTCGCGGCGGCACTGAACTACAGCATGTGGTCACTCAACAGGAACCGACAGGTCGCGGTCGCGGGAGAATAGGCGCGGCACCGGACCTGCCGGGCTATGGGTGTTTCGACCTCCGGCCCGGGGTGAACGATCGGTGATTTTCAAAGAGGGTTGGCCGGGCATGGACGCCCGACCATCAGGAGCGGCGGCAACTGCCCAGCCGGCAACGGCTCAGAGTTGGACACCTTTCGTCAGCGCCCCGTCGATGACGAGGTTCGTACCGGTGGTGAAGGACGACGCGGGGCTCGAGAGGAACACGACGCCGCGCGCGATCTCCTCGGCCGTCGCCATCCGGCCGGTCGGATTGAGGTCGAGCGCCGTCTTGAACAGGTCCGGGATGTTTTTCTCGATGTGCTGCCAGATGCCGCCATCGAAGTAGGTGTTGCCCGGCGAGACCGAGTTCACGCGGATCATCTTGGGCGCGAGTTTGTAGGCCAGCCCCTGAGCATAATGGACAAGGGCGGCCTTGAAGGCCCCGTAGGCCGGGCCGGTAAAGTCCACTTCGCGGCCGGAAACGCTCGAAATCACGCAGATCGACGGTGAATTAGAGCCCTCCAGATGCGGTAGGGCGGCGTTGACGGTGCGCACCGTGTGCATCATGTCGACGTTGAAACCCTGCTTCCACGCCTCCTCGTCGTCGGACACGGCGAGCGCTGAGACGTTCGCCACGACGATGTCGATACCGCCGAGCGCCTTTGCCGCGTTGGCCACCCACGCTTCGAGCGCCGCCTTGTCCGCAACATCGACCGCCTCGCCATAGGCGGTTACTCCCTTGGCCTTCAACGAGGCCACGGTCGCTTCGACCTCCGCGGTATTGCGCGCGCAGATGGCGACTTGGGCCCCTTCTTCGGCGAAGATGTCGGCGCAGCGCCGGCCGATGCCTTTCGAGCCGCCGGTGACAATGGCGCGAAGTCCCTTGAGTCCCAGATCCATGGGGTCGTCCTTTCGTGAAGCAGTGGAGCAGCAGCAGCCGCGGATCAGGCGATGTAGGTCTTGAGCATCGAGGCGCCGAGCGTGTACTTGGGATCGACCATGTTCCCGACCCGCACGCGCCCGGCCTGGGTACACAGGAAGTAGGCCTCTGACTCCTCGAACCCATAGTCCGCTACGAGCCAGCGGATCAGATCGCGATAGGCCATGCGCGCGGCGTCCTCCATCGGCCTTGCGCTTCCTATGCTCATGATGAAGTCGGCGGTCTCGAGCCGCACCCCAGGAATGCTCCAGCCCTTGATCAGGTCGACCTGAACGGTCGCGGTCGCGTTCATTTCGACGGCGACGCCGCACAATTCCCCGTCGCCCTGCCGGCCATGGCAGTCGCCGAGATAGAGATAGGCGTCCTTGTGCTGCACGGGGAAGTACACGACCGCGCCGGGCGCCACGTCCGGCAGGTCCATGTTCCCGCCCCAGTAATCCGGCTGCAGCGAGGACACCGCCTCGATCTCGGGACTGACGCCGAGTGTGCCGATGAACGGCTCGTAGGGCAGGGTGACGCGGTCGGAGAACTTCACCCCCGCGGTCGTGACCTCCATTTTCTTGACCCGCTCGGGCAGCGGCGCGTTCAGCATTGCAGTCGAGGAGGTGGCGACGAGGCCGCCGAACTCCGGGATCAAGGCCGTGGTCCCGCAGGGCTGCGGACCGCGCGGCAGGATCGACAGGATGTGGACCGCCAGCACGTCGCCCTTCTCAGCGCCCTCGACAGCGATCGGGCCGCACTGAGGGTTGACGAAGGGCATGTTGAGCACCTTGGAAGGCAGATCCTGCTCCGTCTTGATGACGCCGCCAAAGGCGTCCAGCGTTTCCGCCTCGACGATATCGCCGGGCCTGATCCGAAGCACCGGGTCGGCGTAAGGGCCGTAGACGTAGCGGAACGTCCCCTGCCTTTCTTCCGTCAGCCTGTGCGTGCTGCCGACCGCTCCCCTGGCCACGCCGCGACGCGCCATGATCGACGTCTCGATCCATTTCATCGGATGCCTCCCCTCATTGCAGCGCCTCGGCCAAGAGACGCGGTTGAAAAATAGCGCGGGCGCGGCCGCAGGCATCCCGTCACGATGCACATTTCCGGAAGGTCAGCCCGTCTTTCCACGGCCCGGCTAGAGCTCCATTAACTGGCAGTCGGCCATTCTCTCTCGACTGAGAGGTGCACGCACATGCCGGCACAACCTTATTTTGCCCAGGTCACGGGGACGGATTCGTTTGTAGATGTTCGCGCCGGGACGGCTCGCAAGATCGGCTCGGTGCTGGTCGTCGATGACCAGACCAGCATGCGGGCTTTCGTGACGCAGCTGCTGCGCGAGATCGGCGTTCAGGAAATCGGCGAGGCGGCCAACGGCCCCGATGCGTTCAAGCTGATGCACGAACGCAAGTGGGACGTCGTCCTGTGCGACATTGAGATGGCGCCCGTCGACGGGCTGACCCTGCTGAAGGGCATACGCGGCACGCCGCAGTTCGCCTCCCAACCGGTGATTCTGATGACCGCAAGCCGTAGCATCAGCAACGTCCGCGCGGCGGAGCGCCTGCGCGCTACAGGGGTGATGGTGAAGCCTTTCACTTCGCAGCAACTGCGCGAGAAGCTGTCGCGGCCGGTGGGCTGACGGCGGAAGAGGGCGCGCCTGCCGCCCTGCAGTCCATTGCAGATCGAACCCATGAAAGAACGTGGCGGCCAATGCCGGCCGCCACGCGCAACCAGACGATGGCCGATCTCAGAAGACCGGAAGCGGGATCATCGGCGCGCCGCCGCGATGCTTGCGGGAGATGGCGTCGAGCTCGCCTGAATTCTTGATCGAGTAGACGAACGTGTTCAACCACTGCAGCAATTCCGGGTTGCCGCGGCGGATGCCGATGCCGAAGTGGGCAGCGCGGAGCGGGAACTTCTGCTCGTACTCCTCGCCCTTGGCGCCCTTGCGCAGGTAGATCTCGCCGTAGTCGCCGCCGCCCATGGCGTCGATCTGGCCTGACAGCATGGCCTGCACAGTGGACGGGCCGTCGTCGAAGCGCAGGATCTGGATGCCGGGGATGTTCAGGGCGGTGAGCGCCCCGTCCTCGAGCGCGCCGCGGGTGACACCGACCTTCATGTTCTTCAGGTCGTCCGGGCCCTTGATGTTCACTGACTTCGGCGCGATCAGAACGGCCGACTGGCCGGCATAGGGGATTGAGAACGACACCTGCAGGGCGCGCTCCGGTGTGATCGAGAAGATCGCGATCACCATGTCGACGCGATTGGAGAGCAGCGCCGGAATACGGCCTGGCGAGTTCACCGTGACGAACTCGACGGGAACCTTCAGCTGCTTGCCGATGGCGTTGGCCACGTCGATGTCGATGCCCGACGGCTGGTTGCTGCTGTCCAGCGAACCATAAGGCGGAACGGTCGTATCGACCGCGATCACCACCTTGCCGCGCTTGATGATCTCGTCGGGCGTCTGCGCCTTGGCAGCGGAGACTGCGCCGGCGGCGAGGCCGATGGCGGGTAGGAGGGCTAGGGCAAGTCGCCTGAATGAAAAGCGCATCGTTGTTTCCTCCGTAAGGCGGGCCGCATGCGACGGCGTCGCCGGTGTGATCGGGCCGCCCCTCCGGCCCGGGTCTTGTCGGGGTCGGTCAAAGGGCCTGCACGCGCAGGGTGCCGACCTGGAGCTTCTTCTCGAGATGCCGCGCCAGCATGCTGAGCGGGAAGCATATCGCGAAGTAGATGATGGAAACCGTCCCGAAGACGGCGACGGGCTGGAACGTGACAGTGTTCATCTGGGCGCCCGCCTTTGCCAGTTCTGTGAAGCCGATGAGCGCAGCGAGCGACGTGCCTTTCACGACCTGGACCATGTAGCCGACGGTCGGAGGGAGGGCCATGCGTACCGCCTGGGGGATGACGATGAGCGCCAGCGTGCGTTTGAAATCGAGCGCCAGCGCCTTCGCGGCCTCCCACTGGCCTTTCGGCACGGCCTGGATGCAGCCGCGCCAGATCTCGGCGAGATAGGCGCTGGTGCCGATGGTGAAGGACAGAACCGCCGCGGTCCACGCGTCGATCCGGACGCCAAGCATGTTCACGCCGAAATAGAGCAGGAGGAGGAGCATCAGCATCGGCGTCGCCTGGATCACCTGGATCCAGAGCGAGACGACGAAGCGAACCGGCTTCCAGGGCGCTATCCGGGCAATGGCGAGCACGAGCCCGGCCAGGCCGCCGAAGACGAAGGCAAGCAGCGACAGCAGGATGGTCCAGCGCGCGGCCATCACCAGGAACCAGATCTCGTTGGAGCCGAATTCGCGCAGCATCGGTCAGCCCCGGTTCGCGAAGACGAGGCGGTGAAAGCCGGCGAATATGCCGCGGAAGCCGAACGCCATGACGATGTAGATCGCCGTCACCACGAGATAGATCTCGAAGGAACGGAAGGTCTGCATGTTCAGGCTGTTGGCGAAGGCGGTGAGTTCCTCCGCCGCGATGGCCGAGACGATGGAGGACCCCAGCAGCGTGAGAACGAACTGGCTGCACAAGGCCGGGTAGACGGCCCGGATCGCCGGAAGCAGAACGATGAAGCGGATGATCTGCAGCCGCCTGAGCCCCAACGCACGCCCTGCCTCGATCTGGCCTACAGGCACGGATTCAAGGCCCGCCCGCACAATCTCCGTGGAATACGCCCCCAGATTGATACTCATCGCGAGCAGGGCGGCCGTGTTCGGGTCGAGCCGGACGCCGATGTTGGGCAGCGCGAAGAAGACGAAATAGAGCTGGATCAGGAAGGGCGTGTTGCGGATGAATTCGACATAGGCCGCCGCCACCCACGCCACCGGGCGCGCGCCGTAGCTGCGCGCGAGTGCGCACACAACGCCGATCGTCAGGCCGAAGACCATGGCGAGAGCCGACAGTTTGATGGTCAGCAGAGCGCCCTGCAGGAACTGCGGCCAGTAGCCCAGGATCTGCCCGAACTGAAACGTGTAGCTCATCGACGGCACCCGCCAGCGTCAGGCCTCGCGCTGGAAGTCGGTGGAGGGCGGGTCGAACTCCTCATGACCGGCTCAGCCCTTGCCAACCACGCCGATGGTCTCGCCCATCTTGATCACGTCACCTTCCTGATGGAGGAGAGCCGCAATGATCCCGGCAGCCGGGGACTCGATCTCGACGACAGCCTTGTCAGTTTCGATCTCGGCGACGACCTCCTGCGCGGCAACGCTTTCACCCAACTTCTTCAACCACCGCACGAGCTTCCCCTCGCTGACGGTGAGATCCCCGAAGGGCATTTTGATCGCCTCGCCGGGAATGTCCGGCACTGCTTTTGCCGCCGACACGGGCGCGCTGGCGGCGGCCGACACCAGGCCCGGCCGGGGGGCGGCAGGAGGCGCGGGGGGCGGCCGATGCCCGGCTGATCGACCGATACCGCCGGCCGTCAGTCGCTCGGACGGAGCAGCCTTTCCGGCAAGGAGATCGCGTGCAGCCTGCGCGATCATGTCGACGTTGACCAACATCGCCCGCTCCAGGGCGGGCGCGAACGGATGCGGCATCGGGCGCGTATGCAGCCGCGCGACCGGGGCATCGAGCGCGTCGAAGGCCAGTTCCTGCATCGCCTGGCCGAGTTCGGCCCCGACGCCGTAAAGCGCGAACGCCTCGTCGACCACAAGAAGCCGATGGGTCTTGCGCACGCTCTCGGCCACCGTGTCGACGTCGAGCGGCTGGATCGTACGCAGGTCGATCACTTCGACGGAAATGCCCTCTGCGGCCAGCGCGTCAGCCGCTTCGAGCGACCGGTGCAGCAGTTGGCCGGCAGACGCGATGGTGAGGTCCGTGCCTTCACGGGCGATCCGCGCCACGCCGAACGGTACGAGGTGGTCACCCTGTGGAACCGGCCCCTTGGAGGCGAAGAGCGCCTTGGTCTCCATCATCAGGACGGGATCGCCGGCGCGCAGTGCAGTCTTCATGAGGCCCTTGGCGTCGGCCGGGGTTGCCGGCAGACAAACGATGAGGCCCGGCACATGCGCCCACGCCGGATGATAGGTACCGGAGTGGTGCGGCCCGGCGGAGCGGACGGCGCCGGCCCCGACTCGCACCACCATCGGTGCGACCATCTGGCCGTTCGACATGTAACGCAGCTTGGCCGCCTGCAGCGCGATCTGCCCGGCAGCCTCGTACAAGAAGTCGGCGAACATCAGGTCGGCGATGCAGCGTACGCCAGTCGCCGACGCGCCGAGCGCGGCGCCGGTGAAGCCGAGCTCGGAGATCGGCGTGTCGACGAGCCTATCCTTGCCGAACTCCTGGTAGAGGTTCTTGGTGTGGGCAAAGGTGCCGCCGCGCTCACCGGTGCCTTCTCCGAAGTAGATGATGTTCGGGTTGCGCCGCATCTCCTCGGCGATGCCGTCACGGACAGCATCGAGCCACCCGGTCTCGACGTACTGCGTGTCGGGAGGGACGGGCGCAAAGGCATCGAGCGGATTCACCGGATCGGCGTAGACGTGGAGGTGCGCCGTCGCCGGATCGGGCTCCGGCGAGCGGCGGGCGAACTCGACGCTCTCCTGGACGATCCTGTCGATCTCGGCTTCGACGGCCTCAATCTCCTGCATGGTGCAGACGGCGTAGTCCTCGATGAGACGGCGGCGGAAATTCGTGATCGGGCAGCGCTTCACCCAGGCATCGACCTCTTCCTGCGTGCGGTAGATGCCGATGACAGGGTCACCTTCGTGGTGCCCGACCGTTCTGTAGGTCTTGGACTCGATCAGGGTCGGGCCGTCGCCGCGGCGCGCGCGCGCGGATGCCTCCTGCATGACCTGCCACACCGCGATCACGTCGTTCCCGTCCACGGCGACGCCGGGAATGCCATAGGCGGCGGCGCGGGTGGCGATCTCCGGGTTCAGCGTGACGTCGCTGAGCGCCGTGGCCGTCGCATAGAGGTTGTTCTCGCAGACGAAGATTACGGGGGCTTTCCGCGCGCCGGCGAAATTGAGCCCCTCGTGGAAGGCCGCATGGTTTGCCGCGCCGTCGCCGAAGAAGGCTACGCCGACGCCGTCCGTGCCGCGGAACTTCGCGGAGATCCCCGCGCCGACCGCAGATGGTATGCCGCCGCCGACGAGACCGTTGGTCCCGAACAGGCCGATGGAGGTGTCATAGAGATGCATGGTACCGCCACGCCCGCCGCAGCAGCCGTCGCGCTTGCCGTACAGTTCGGCCATCAGGACGTTCGGGCTCATGCCCTTGGCAAGCGCATGGCCGTGGCCGCGATGTGTGGAGGTGATCCAGTCGTGCCGCGTGAGATGGGCGCACACGCCTACCGCGGTCGCCTCCTCGCCGATATAGAGATGCAGGAAGCCCGGCGTCTCGCCGCTGCGGCAGGCAACCTGCGCGGCCAACTCGAAGCGACGCAACAGCACCATTTCCCGGTAGAGCTTGACCAGGGAGGGGCCGTCCAACCCCTCCGGCAGGGGCGGCACATTGTCGAGACGCTTGACCGAGGAGAGCTTGGGGCGCGAGGCCATCGTCGTCTCCTCAGAAGTCGCGGGCGAAGCCGGCGGTCCAGCCGCCGTCGATCGCCAGGATGTGGCCGGTGATGTAGCTCGACTCCGGCGCCGCCAGAAACAGCGCGCCGTTGGCGATTTCCTGCGTCGAGGCGGGGCGTGCCAGCGGGATGTGGGACATCAGGCGGGCATGCGCGTCCTGGGCCTCCTTGGCGTGGTGGATCCACTTCGCCCAGCCCTCGGTCGCCGTCGATCCGGGAGCTATGCCGTTGACCAGGATGTTGCTCGGCGCAAGTTCGAGGGCCATGGAGCGGGTCAGATTCACCACGCCGGCCTTGGCGGCCACGTAGGAACTTTGCAGCCGCATCGGAACGAGGCCGAGCACCGAGGCGATGTTGATGATCCGCCCGCCGCCGGATGCCTTCATCGCCGGGATGACCGCGCGGCTGACGAGGAAGACGCCGGTGAGGTCGATGGAAATGAGGTTGTGCCATGCCTCGACGGGAAACTCATCGACCGTCTTTCGTTCGTCGGCTTTCACACCGATGCCGGCATTGTTGACAAGGATGTCGATGCGCCCTGCCGCCTTCAACGCCGCAGCGACCCCGCGCTCGATGTCGTCGCCCTTCGACACGTCAATAGGCACGAAATGGTGCCCACCCTGCGCCGCGTGGGCAGCGAGGTCCCCCTCGGTCCTGTCGCTGTAGATGATGGTGGCGCCGTTGGCAGCGAGCGTGTCCGCAATGGCACGGCCGATGCCTTGTGCCGACCCCGTGACGAGCGCAACCTTACCCGCGAGTTCAACCCGCATGGCCTATCTCCTCAGCGCTTCCTCGTCCCGGTTATTGGATGGATCCGCCCGGGTGCGGCAGAGAACTTGTTATAACATCTTCGCCCAGCCTGCGGCAGTGTCAAGGCTGGTTGTGACGGCTCCCCAGACGCCGACGCTCAGACGCCCGACGCGCGGGCAGTCAGGGAGTAGCTCAGGCTGTAGCCCTCTGCCGGAAACCGGGTGAATGCGACCTCGACGGGCGTTTCCCCCGGGGCCGGACGGTACACGAGCTGCGTCGTCAGCATCGGGTCGCCGCGCCGGCAGTCGAGCAGACGAACGTCGTCCGCGTCCGCCTTCCCCGCGCGCACGGTCATGGTCACGTCGGCGACGGCTATCCGCAGGCGGCTCGCCAGCACCCGGAAGACGATCACGTCATCGAAGTCCGACAGCGTGAGCTGCGAGCCGATCTCCGGCGGGAAGCAGATGATGGAACGCGCATAGGGCCGTCCGCGGCGCATCAGGAGGCTGCGCAGGCACCACAGCCGGGAGTCGGAATCGAGGCCGAGGGCCAGCGCGCCCTCCTCGGACCGGTCGGGACGGTAGCCGAGGATTCGCAGGCTCGCATCGCCGGCCGACGCGATGAGGTCGTCGAGCGTGTCGATCCGCCAGACTGGCCGCGGACCGGGCTCGCGCGACAACACCTGCGTCCGCCGCCCGTGCTGCTTGAGGACATAGCCTTCGCTCTCGAGACCCTGGAGCGCGTGGCGGACGGTGATCCGGCTCGCGCCGAAGCGCTGGCCGATGTCCTGCTCGGAGGGGAGCAATTCACCTTCGGGGTAGTCACCACGGCGTATCGCGTCACGCAGCGCGTCGCGGATGACGCCGTGCAGCGGCCGGCGTCCGCCCGGCGCATCCGGCGTCTCCTCCCGAGGATTGCCATGCCCGTCCATGAGCCGATGCTTGCGCCGCAAGGCAGGGACTTGCAAGAGGGGGAAACGGAGCAGCGAAGCGGTTCATTCAGCCGGCGGGAAATTCGCGCCGGAGGCTCTCCCAGCGGCGGCCTGTTTCGCGACCGCCTTCGACGTATCCGTCAGGAGCGAAAAGATAAGGTGGGCGCGGCGGACCGGTGCGCACGAGCTTCGAACCTTCGAGGCGGCCATGCGCGATCGGAATATTGTAGTCGACGAAGTTCTCCAGCTTGCCGCCAGGGAACATTGGCAACTGCGCCCACCACATCCTCTCGCTGATCCGGTCGGCGAGCGCCCAGTCCCTGCGGCTTACCGCGGCGGCGAGCGCGACGAGGGGTTCGGGTCCATCGGCGACGTTGCCCGTCCAGCAGGCCGTGGCCTCCTCCGGATGCGCCTGTGCGAAGCGGCTCCATTGCGAATCAACCGGCAGAACTTTCATGCGACCTTCGACCGCAAGCAGATCCTGAGACATGCTCGGACCGCCGATGTGCTTGGTGGCGATGATCGCACGGTTCCGGCTGAGTTCGCGGTACGTTTCAGTCGCGATCTTTCCCTTAAAGGCAAACTCGTTGTCGTAGACGATGATCGGCACGCCGGGCACGGCCTCGGCCACATCCGAATAGAACCGAACGATGGCCGGGTGATCCATGGCCATCCACATCGGTCTGCCCAGAAAAAGGCCGTCCGCGCCGAGCGCCACGAGGCCGCGGGCTCGGTCGATGGTGTCACGGGTGTTGAGAGTCGTGACGCCTACGAAAAGCAGCGCCTTACCGCAGTGGCTGCGCACGATGGCATCCGTGAAGGCCTGATGTTCGCGCCATGTCAGTGAAGGCCCTTCGCCGAAGCTCCCCCCGGTCATGAGGAGCGTGACGCCGCCTTCGACAACCATTCGGGTCATTGCCGCAGTCGCATCCAGATCGACCGATTGCTCGCACGACCATTGATCCGCGTCCGGCGTCGAAGGCGTGGGCAGAATTCCGAGAATGCCGCAAATGGCCTGAGCGGTGACGGACTTCGATATGCCGGACATGAAGCACTCGCGATAGTGACCCTGAAAGTTGTGACCCACCGTAGCGGCGTCGACGCACCGTCCCAACCCCTGTTGGCACGCGCCAGTGCCGACTGCCGCGCATGAAACGATACCGGAGCGCAACGCGGGCGGACAGGTCGAGCCAAGTGGAACGGCGGTATTCGCACGTTCTCAACCAACCCGCCCGGTGGGGCATGCCCTCCAGCTTCGCCCGAAGCACGGTGCAGAGCCATAAGTGCCTGGCAAGGCTGGATTTAATCACCCTCGGAGGCGTGTTGGTCGGCGTTTCGCTTTGTATCCGGCACGTTGACGCCGGCGGAGACGCCTGCCACTGCTACCCCATCGAAGCGAGAGATGAGGGCGGCATGCGGTATCTCGTCACCGGGGGGGCAGGGTTCATCGGTTCGGCCCTGGTGCTGAAGCTCGTCGAGCAGGGGCATGACGTCGTCACGCTCGACGCGATGACGTATGCGGCCAATCCGGCCTCCCTGGCTCCACTCTCAAGCCATCCCCGGCATCGGCTCGTCGAGGCGGACATCTGCGACGCACCGCGCGTGCGCGCGCTGGTGAGCGACGTAGCGCCCGACGCGGTGCTTCACCTCGCCGCAGAAAGTCACGTCGACCGCTCGATCACCGGTCCCGCCGCCTTCGTGCGGACCAACGTCATGGGCACGCAGGCCATGATCGACGCGGCCCGCGCGCATCATGGCGGGCTGAAGGGCGCGACCCGCGACGCGTTCCGGTTCCTGCACGTCTCGACTGACGAGGTGTTCGGATCGCTCGGCCCGACGGGGTATTTTGACGAACAGACGCGCTACGATCCACGCTCGCCCTATTCCGCCTCGAAGGCGGGATCCGACCACCTCGTGCGGGCGGCGGGCGAGACATACCACCTGCCGATCCTGATCTCGAACTGCTCGAACAACTACGGGCCGCGGCAGTTTCCCGAGAAGCTGATCCCGCTGATGATCCTCAACGCCCTCGACGGCAAGCCGCTGCCCGTCTACGGCGACGGCCTGAACGTCCGGGACTGGATCCACGTCGAGGATCACGCCGACGCGTTGATCGGCATCCTCTCGAGGGGCACTCCTGGAGAGACCTATTGCGTCGGCGCGCGGTCGGAAAGGACAAACCTTCACGTGGTGAAGACGATCTGCTCGATCATGGATCGGCTGCACCCCGCCGGCGCGCCGCACCACCGGCTCGTCACCTACGTCGCGGACCGGCCTGGGCACGACCGGCGCTACGCCATCGATTCCACGAAGGTGGAGCGCGAGATCGGCTGGGCCCCCACGCGAAGCTTCGAGCAGGCATTGGAGGAGACGATCGCCTGGTACCTCGCAAACGAAGGCTGGTGGCGCCCCATCCGCGAGGGCCGCTATCGTGGCGAGCGGCTGGGGCTCGTGGGCTGAAACGATGGATGTCCTGATCCTCGGCGGCGCAGGCCAGGTCGGCCTTGAGCTGCAGCGCGCGGCGTGGCCGGAGGGGCTCCACCCCATCGCTCCCACGCGCGCCGAGCTGGACGTGACGGACGCGAGAGCGCTCGCCCGGGCGGTGGCTGCACGACCCTGGGCGGCCGTGATCAACGTGGCTGCCTATACCGCCGTCGACAAGGCCGAAAGCGATGTCGATGCGGCGTGGCGCCTCAATGCGCTGGCCCCGGCGATCCTGGCCTACGAAACGGCAAAGGCAGGCATCCCGGTTGTGCACGTATCGACCGACTATGTCTTCGACGGCTCGAAAGCCGGCGCATACGAGGTGGGCGATCCGGTTGCGCCCCTCGGCGTCTACGGCGCAAGCAAGGAGGGCGGCGAGCAGGGGGTCCGGACGGGCAATCCGCGCCATGCGATCGTCCGAACCGCATGGGTCGTCAGCCCCTTCCGTGCGAATTTCGTGAAGACCATGCTGAGGCTGGCCGGTGAGCGGCCGTCGCTGCGCGTCGTCGACGACCAGCACGGTTCGCCGACCGTGGCCGGCGACCTCGCCCGTGCCCTGGTGACGATGGTCGAGCGTTTCGTCAGGGATCCCGCAGCGCCCGTCGGCACTTATCACTTCGCGAATGCCGGCCACACGACGTGGTGCGGGCTGGCCAGGGCCGTGATGAGACTGTCGGCGGAGCAGGGCGGCCCTTCCGTTCCCGTCGAGCCAATAGGAACGGTCGATTATCCGACACCGGCGCGGCGTCCTGCGAATTCGCGGCTTGCGACGGGACGGATCGAACAGGACTTCGGGATTGTGCC
This sequence comes from Hyphomicrobiales bacterium, assembly GCA_027489275.1. GTDB lineage: Bacteria > Pseudomonadota > Alphaproteobacteria > Rhizobiales > Beijerinckiaceae > Alsobacter. The sequence continues at coordinate 1,021 of JAIYAB010000283.1, read as the reverse complement.
GCGGCCGTGGCATGATGCGGTGCAGGACGTCGTTGCCGAGCTGTCGCCAGATTGATTCCCGAACGGACCCATTGCTGAAGGACCGACCGACATGAAGGGGATCGTGCTCGCCGGCGGTTCCGGCACGCGCCTGCACCCCGCGACGCTCGCGATCAACAAGCAGCTCCTGCCCATCTACGACAAGCCGATGATCTACTACCCGGTTTCGGTGCTGATGCTGGCCGGCATCCGGGACATCCTGATCATTTCGTCGCCTGATTTCCTCGACAATTACCGCCGGCTGTTCGGCTCGGGCGAGCAGTTCGGCGTGTCCTTCAGCTATGCGGTGCAACCGCGACCCGAGGGCTTGGCGCAGGCCTTCGTCATCGGCAGGGATTTTGTCGGCACGGACGACGTGGCGCTCGTCCTCGGCGACAACGTGTTCTACGGCGCAGGCCTGACGGCCCTCCTCAAACGCGCGCGCGACCGGCGCGAAGGCGCGACCGTGTTCGCCTACCATGTCGACGACCCGGAACGGTATGGCGTCGTCACGCTGGGCGACGGCGGGCGTGCGATTGAAATCGTGGAGAAGCCGACGAAACCGCAGTCGAACTGGGCGGTGACGGGACTCTATTTCTACGACAACCGTGTTCTCGATATTGCCGCCGCCGTGAAGCCTTCGCCGCGCGGCGAGCTGGAGATCACCGATGTGAACCGCGCCTACATGCTGATGGGGCAGCTTCACGTGGAGCGCATGGGACGCGGATTCACCTGGCTCGACACGGGCACGCACGACAGCCTGCTGGAGGCCTCCGAGTTCGTGCGCACGATCCAGAACCGGCAGGGAATGCAGATCGCCTGCCTCGAGGAGATCGCCTATCTCAACGGATTCATCGACGCCGAGCAGCTCGCCGCGCGCGCGAAGCTGTTCGAGAAGACCGGCTACGGCCGTGCCATGACGCGGCTGTTGAACGAAGCGGATCCGCCGACGCCTTGAGGCCGCCGGGGCGTCGATCAGTGGCCCGGCATGCCCTTCTCGTCT
>JAIYAB010000195.1 GCA_027489275.1 Hyphomicrobiales bacterium | reverse complement strand
GGCGAAGGTGTTCCACTCGCAGGAAGAGCTCCAGGCGGCCTTCAAGGCAGGCAGCCTGACGGGCGACTTCGTCGCGGTGGTGCGTTTCCAGGGGCCGAAGGCGAACGGCATGCCCGAGCTGCACAAGCTGATGCCGCCGCTCGGCGTGCTGCAGGACCGCGGGCAGCGTGTCGCACTGGTGACGGACGGTCGCCTCTCCGGCGCCTCCGGCAAGGTGCCGGCGGCCATCCACGTCACCCCCGAGGCGGCGGACGGCGGCGCGATCGCGCTCATCCGCGACGGCGACGTCGTTCGAGTCGATGCCGTCGCGGGGCGGCTCGACGTGCTGGTCGACGCCGCCACCTGGGCGGCCCGGACGCCGGCGACGGCGGACCTCGATGCCTCGCATGTGGATTGTGGGCGCGAGCTGTTTTCCGTATTCCGGTTGGCGGCCGGCCGGGCCGACGCGGGGGCGTCGGTGTTCGGCGTTACGGCGTGACGGGGGAGAGCATCATGGGCGCGGCAACGGACGCGGGCGCGGGCGCCTGGGATGCGCTGGAGCGTCACCGGGCGGAGCAGCTTCGCGCGGGGACGACGATCGCCGGGCTGTTCGCCGCCGACGGCGGGCGTTTCGCCCGGTTCTCCGCGCGGCAGGACGACCTGCTGCTCGACTTCTCGAAGACCACCCTCGACGCCGCGGCGCTGCCGCTGCTGCTGGATCTCGCGCGCGCGACCGGCGTCGAGCGCAAGCGGGACGCGATGTTCGCGGGAGAGAAGATCAACCTGACCGAAGACCGGGCCGTCCTCCACGTTGCGCTGCGCAACGATCCCTCGCGCCCCATCCGCGTGGACGGGCGGGACGTGATGCCGGACGTGACGGCGACGCTCGACCGCCTCGCAGCCTTCGCGCATGGCGTGCGCGGCGGGCATATCGGACCGGGCGGGGGGCGTCGCTACACCGACGTCGTCAACATCGGCATCGGCGGCTCGGACCTCGGACCCGCCATGGCGACGCTCGCGCTCGCGCCGTACCATGACGGGCCGCGCTGCCATTTCGTGTCGAACGTCGACGCCGCGCACCTGGCCGACACGCTGCGGACGCTCGATCCCGCCAAGACCCTGGTGGTCGTCGCCTCCAAGACCTTCACCACCATCGAGACCATGACCAACGCCGCCTCTGCGCGCGCGTGGATCGTCGCGGCGCTCGGCGAGGCGGCGGTGGGGGATCACTTCGCCGCGGTGTCGACGGCGCTCGACAAGGTCGCCGCCTTCGGCATCGGCGCGGAACGGGTGTTCGGCTTCTGGGACTGGGTGGGCGGGCGCTACTCGGTGTGGTCGGCGGTCGGCCTGCCCCTGATGATCGCCGTCGGCCCGGAGAACTTTCGCGCCTTCCTGGCCGGCGCACACGCGATGGACCGGCACTTCGTCGAGGCGCCGCCGGAGGCGAACCTCCCTGTGCTGCTCGGGCTTGCAGGCCTTTGGCACCGCAACGTGTGCGGCTACGGCTCGCGCGCCATCCTGCCCTACGAGCAGCGGCTGGCGCGGTTTCCCGCCTACCTGCAGCAGCTCGACATGGAGTCGAACGGCAAGACGGCGACGCTCGACGGCGCGCCCGTTTCGCGCGCCACAGGCCCCATCGTCTGGGGCGAGCCGGGCACCAACGGCCAGCACGCCTTCTACCAGCTCATCCACCAGGGCTCGGACGTCATTCCGTGCGAGTTTCTCGTGGGGGCGGAAGGGCACGAGCCGGCGCTGGCGCACCACCACGCGCTGCTGGTCGCCAACTGCCTCGCGCAGTCGCAGGCGCTGATGACGGGCCGCACGCTCGGGGAGGCCCGGGCGCAGCTCCTCGCCGCCGGCCGCAACGCGGCGGATGCCGACGCCATCGCGCCGCACAGGGTGTTCGCTGGCAACCGGCCATCGCTGACGATTGCCTACCGGACGCTCGACCCGTTCACGCTCGGCCGCCTGATCGCGCTTTACGAGCACCGCGTGTTCGTGGAGGCGGCGGTGTGGTCGATCAACGCGTTCGACCAGTGGGGCGTGGAGCTCGGCAAGGAGCTGGCGGGCGCGCTGCTGCCTGTCGTCGAGGGCCGGGCGCCGACGGCCGGCGTCGACCCGTCAACGGCGGGGCTCGTCGCCCATCTTCGCGCGCTTGCCGCCGGCTGACCGTCGGGCCGGAAAAAGGGCCGGCACGCTGCGGATGATGTCGGCGAGGACCTGCTCCTCGACGAGCGTTGCGGCCTCCTCCGGCGTGAACCAGTGGCGCAGCCGCTGGCGCTTCTCGGGCCAGCGCGGCAGCTCCGCATCCACACGCATGAGAAAGACGTCGACGGTGCACAGCATCCGCCGGGTGCGGTACTGCTTCCAGTAGCTGTAGCCGCCGATGCAGCCGCCGATGATGCGCCCGCGCAGCCCCGCCTCCTCGAAGGCTTCCGTCGCGGCGGCCTGCTCGCGCGAGCGGCCGGGCATCGGCCAGCCCTTGGGGATCACCCAGCGGCCCGTATCACGCGAGGTGACGAGCAGAACCACCGGCCGTCCGTCCCGCAGGCGGACGGGCAAAGCCCCGAACTGCATCCCCATCGCCGGCTTCCTGCGCACTCCCGGCCCCCGCTGCCGACATCCATGATTCGTGTAATGCCGGCGTCACGATGCGGCGCAGGGTCATGCCATGTCACGTCGAAAATCGTCATGGAATCGTCACATCCGGACATGGCGGACGGACGGTCCCGCCGTTCCCTTTCGTGCGGAGCGCGCCGGCCTGATCGGCAGCCCGCCGGCGGCGGAGCGGCCGGTACGGCATCGACTGCGCTGAAGGCGAAAAGCAAAAAAGGCCGGCCGGGCAGGAATGCCCGATCCGGCCATGGACAGTCTGTTCTTTGCCGGGCGCGTCGGGATCCGACGCGGCCCTGGCCGGGGCGTCAGAGCGGGCGCAGGTCCACGGCGCTCGTCTTGCCGTTGCGGCCCGTCTCCAGTTCATAGGAGATCTTCTGCCTCTCCTTGAGCTCGCGCAGCCCAGCCTTGTTCAAAGCACTGATGTGCACGAAGACATCCGGCCCGCCGGCGTCCGGCTGGATGAAGCCGTACCCCTTCTCGCTGTTGAACCACTTCACAGTCCCAGTCGGCATCTCGAAATCCTGGTCGTCATAGTCGCGGCACCGGCGCCGCAATCGTGACGCTTGCACGGAGCGTTGCAGGTTGCAATGAAGGGGCACGCCGGATTCGCGCACGGAAACACCGTCCCGCGACCCCTTTTGGATCCGAATGGAACCGAAAAAACGCGTGGAATTGTGCTGGCACGGTCCGCGAGGGCTTTGGACGGCGCGTCGGTCCGTGTCAATTTTTCGTCGGCCCGACAAAAGCTTAACCGCAGCGCTTCGGAACCCCGCGCGGAGCTCCCCACGCGTCTGCGAACACCGCCGAAGAGGTCGAAATCCGAGGAAATCCTTCAAATGATCGGCGCCATAAAATTTTTCGTGTGGCATGAGCCTGACGCCCGCGAAGCCGCCGCATGACACCTGCCGGGATGGAGACACGCTCATGAAAGACCTCGGGATCGGCATCATCGGCACGGGCTTCATGGGCCGCTCGCACGCCATGGCCTACGCCGCCGCGGCGGGGATCCTGCCCGGCGTGCCGCGGCTGCGGCTCGTGGCGGTCGCCGATGTCGATGAGGGTGCAGCCGCGCGCGCCGCCGCGCAGTTCGGCTTCGCGCGGCACACGACGGACTGGCGCGACCTCGTGTCCGACCCCGCCATCGACGCCGTTGCGATCACCACCCCCAACGTGCTGCACCGGGAGATGGCGCTGGCCGCGATCGCGGCAGGCAAGCACGTCCATTGCGAGAAGCCGCTGGCGCCCACCGCCGCCGACGCGCGGGTGATGACGCAGGCGGCGGAGGCGGCGGGCGTCGTGACGCAGGTCGGCTTCAACTACCTGAAGAACCCCCTGCTCGGACTGGCGCGCGACATGGTCGCCGCGGGCGAGCTCGGGACGATCCATTCCTTCCGCGCCATTCATGCGGAGGGGTTCATGGCCGACCCCGACCTGCCCCATGCGTGGCGGCTCGACCCGTCCGGCGGGCCGGGCGCGCTGGGCGACATCGGCAGCCACGCCATCGCGCTCGCCCGCTTCCTGCTCGGCCCCGTCGACGCCGTGTGGGCGGACCTCGAGACCGTGATCAAGGATCGCCCCGTCGCGGCCGGCGCGCGCGAACGCAAGCCGGTGCTGGTGGACGACATCGCGCGGCTGGCGCTGCGCTTCGCGCGCGGATGCCGCGGCACGGTGGAGGCGAACTGGGTCGCGACGGGCCGGACCATGCAGCTCGCCTTCGACATCCACGGCAGCCGGGGGGCACTGAGCTTCACGCAGGAGCGCTTCAACGAGCTCCTGTTCCACCGCGCCGGCGGAGATCCACGCCACGCCGGCTATGTGCGCATCGAAGCCGGACCGCAGCACGAGCCCTACGGGCATTTCTGCGTGGCCCCCGGCCACCAGCTCGGCTTCAACGACCTGAAGACCATCGAGGTCGCCGACTTCCTGCGCGCCGTCGCGGGCGGTCCGCGCCGCGGGCCGGACTTCCGCGAGGCCCTCGCCGTGCAGGAAGTGATCGACGCGGCGCTCGTGTCGGCGCGCGAGGAACGCTGGGTCGCGGTGCCGGGGTGATCCGTCCGCGCCGCCGCGCGCGATTGCGGGTTTTCCGGCGGGCCGGCTTGGTCCATTCTGGCAGGAAAGGCAGGCCGGGACCTGCACCACCGGGATGGACACGCCGATGCTGCTGAAGGGCAAGACCGCCATCATTTCCGGCGCGGCCGGCGCGCGGGGCATCGGCCTCGCCACCGCCCGCCTCTTCGTCGAGCATGGCGCGCGCGTCTGCGTCCTCGACCTGGACCGGGCCTCCGCGGAGAGCGCGGCCGCCTCGCTGGGCGAAGGCCATCTCGGCCTCGCCTGCGACGTGGTCGACCGCATCGCCTGCACGGAGGCGGCGGCGAAGGTCGCGGCGGCGTTCGGGCGCATCGACGTGCTCGTCAACAACGCGGGCGTCACCCAGCCGGTGAAGACCATGGACATCGACGCGGCGAGCTGGCAGCGCATCGTCGATGTCAACCTCGCGGGCGTCCTGCACCTGAGCCAGGCGGTGATCCCGACGATGCGCGAGCAGCGCTCAGGCTCCATCGCCTGCATGTCGTCCGTCTCCGCCCAGCGCGGCGGCGGCATCTTCGGCGGGCCGCACTACTCGGCCGCGAAGGCGGGCGTGCTCGGCCTCGCCAAGGCGATGGCGCGCGAGCTGGGTCCGGACGGCATCCGCGTGAACTGCGTCGCGCCCGGCCTCGTCGAAACGGACATCACCGGCGACAAGCTCACCCCGGACATGAAGGCGCGCATCGTCGAGGGCATTCCGCTCGGCCGCCTGGGACGGACGCAGGACGTCGCCGGAGTCTACCTGTTCCTGGCCTGCGACCTGTCCGCCTACATCACCGGCGCCGTGATCGACGTGAACGGCGGCATGCTGATCCACTGAACCGCAGGACCGCCATGACCCTCACGCACCCACCCCGGCCGCCGGGCAATGTCAGCCTGGAGGAACGCGCCTATCGCATCCGCCGCTACGCGCTGCAGATGGGCGAGGTGCAGGGCCAGGGCTACATCGCCCAGGCGCTCGGCGTCGCCGACGTGCTCTCGGTGTCGTATTTCCACGCCCTGCGCTACCGCCCCGGCGAGCCGGAGTGGGAGGGGCGCGACCGCTTCCTCCTCTCCGTCGGCCACTACGCCATTGCGCTCTACGCCGCGCTGATCGAGGCCGGCGTCCTGCCGGAGGATGAGCTGGAGAGCTACGGCGGCGACGACAGCCGCCTGCCCATGTCCGGCATGGCGGCCTACACGCCCGGCATGGAGATCACCGGCGGCTCGCTGGGCCAGGGCCTCGCCGTCGCGGTCGGCGTCGCGCTCGGGCTGAAGCGCAAGCGCTCCGACAGCCGCGCCTACTGCCTTTTTTCGGACGGTGAACTCGACGAGGGCTCAGTGTGGGAGGCCGCGATGGCGGCCTCGAACTGGAAGCTCGACAACCTGATCGGCGTCGTCGACGTGAACAACATGCAGGCCGACGGACCGTCCACCCAAGTGTCGAACTTCGAGCCGCTGGGGCCCAAGTTCGAGGCCTTCGGCTGGCACGTGCAGCGCGTGAACG
>JAIYAB010000297.1 GCA_027489275.1 Hyphomicrobiales bacterium | reverse complement strand
GGCGGCCGGGCGGAGTGAAGTCCTTGAAATCGAAATACAGTGCGATGGCGTCCAGGCGCGGAATCGAGTCGCCCTTGCTATCGAGGAACAGTGCCTCGAACCGCACTCCGGTTTCGTCGTAGAGCGAGCGTGTCGCCTCGTGCTCCGGGAAGAGTTCGTTGGCCTTGCGCGCCATCATGAACGCATCGCGCCAGCGGCCCTCCTCCGCGTAGAGCCTGCCCAGCAGCCCCAGCGACTGCGCCTCGACGGCGTCGCCGCGCCACGACACCATGATGCCTTCCAGCTCGGCGATTGCTGCCTTGCGCTCGATGGTGCGGTCGCGCAGCGCCAGCGCCACGCCGGCGAGCCGCGCCTTCGCCTCGATGGGGCGGCTCGCCGTGCGGGCGAGCTTGTCATAGGCGGCGAACGCGTCCTCGACGCGCCCTTGCCCTTCGGCGATGCGGGCGGCGAGATAGGCCATGACCGACCTGTCGACGACATCGGTCGGCAGGTTCTCGATGGTCTCCAGCACTCGCTGCGCCAGGCCGAAATCGCGCGATTCGATCGCCGCCTCGGCATAAAGAGGCCCAATCTCGCCCTGCAGGTCCTCGGGGTAGTTCGAAAGCACGGCTCCGCTGCGCCGGAACGCGGTGAGCGCTTGCGGCCAGCGCCGCATCCTGCCCTCCGAATAGGCTCGCCAGAGCTGGGCCTCGGTGTCGTCCTTCAGCTCCTCGACCGACAGGATCTTCACGGCGTCGGCGAAGCGCCCGGCGAGCGCATGGGCCGCTCCGTTTAGGATCATGTTGCCCTTGTCACGGGCGAAGTCGGGCTCGTCGGTCATTGTGACGTCGAGCGTGCCGATCGCCTCGACCGCGAGACGGTTCGCCATCTCGAAGCGGGCGACGGCGAGGCGCGCGTCCGAGCGGCTGCGCTTGGGAGCGTCGGCAGCGGCGCGCGTCAGGTCGCGGCCGCGGTCGCGGATGTTTCCCGAGCGGTCTCTCTGCCACCGGTCGCGCTCGATCGCGATCGGCCGCTCCGTCGCCCCCTTGAGGGGCGTCGGCGCGTCGACGAGGAGGCTGATCGACAGCCCACCGTCGCGCGTCACGGTGACGTCATCGATGCCGGCGCGCACGACGAGATCGTCGGAGAGCGGCGTAATAGCCAGCCCCTGGGCGGTGGCGAGCGCCCGGAAGTCGACGAAGGTCAGCGACTTGACGAGGCTGTGGACGGAGGTGCGGCCGGTGACGATGGCGATCTTGTCGCCGACTTCGGGATCGTCGACCCAGTGGACACCGCCCACGTCGCGGAAGGCGGCGCGAAGGACCGTGCGGCCGTCGGCGTCGGAATCGCGGGTGAAGGTCAGGGGCTCCGAGGACGAGGCGATCTCATCGCCCAGCGTCACGATCCAGCCGGCGGCATTGCTCCCCGCGCGCACCAGCATCGGACGGCTGAGCGCGAGGCGCAGAACGGCGAGACGTCCGACCCGGCGCATCTCGGCATTGGTCACCACGCCGGGCGCAACAAGGCCGATGCGCGAGGCGTCCAGCGTTGAGGCGGTCTCGGCGGCGATCCACACCGTTCCGCCGCGCTCGAAGACCGCCACCGGCGTGCGAAGAGGAAGCGGCACGGTGAGGCGTACGGAGCCGCGCTCGGCGGTGGCCTCCAGCTTCACCACGGCTGGCTCTGCAGAGGCGGCGAGCGCGGCCTCCGGCGACGGGCCGAGGCGCGGTGCGGTAAGCGGTGCGACCACCTGCGTCGTCGGCGTCGGAGCAGCAACCGGCACCGTGGCAGCCTGCAGCGGGGCGCGCGCCTCGACCAGCGCCCGCGAGGCGACCTCGGGGCTGGCCTCGGCGGCCGACCCAGGTTTCGCCGCTGCCTTGGGATCGGTCTTGGGATCGGACTTGGGGTCCGCCTTCGGATCGGGCTTTCCCGCCACCTTCGGCGGGAGGCGCGGCGTCGGGATGTCGATGGCGTAGCTATCGTCTTCGCGAAAACCGCGCACATCCACGGAGGCCGGAATGCCGAGCACCACCCGAAGCATCCCAGTCTCGGACTCCGCCTCGACCGAGGTGACACTCTCGGGGAGCTGCGCCTTGAGGCGAACGGCGTCGATACGGAAACTGTTCTGGAAGATCAGCTCGGCCGTGTCGCCGCTGCGGATGAACTCCACCGGCGACACGACGGGCATCTGGAACATGACGCGCGTGAAGGTGGGCGTCGTTCCGACCCGGAACGTGACCTCCCTCACCTCCTCGGCAGCCTTCATGCGGAGCAGGCGGCGCGCTGCCTCCTCGGCTTCGCGGGCCCGGCGGCTGAGGTCGTCGATGACGTCCTGCGGCAAGCCGGGGGGAGGTTGGCGCCATGTCTCCGGCAAGAGGTCGATGAACAGCTTTTCGCCCGCCTCCATCTGATGCGGACGCAGCGGTCTCGTCAGCGCCATGCGCAGGCCGCGGCCATCGGGATCGAGCCGGACGGCAGAAACATATTCCGGGAGCTCGGTCGTAAGCTTGTCGACTGGGATCGTGACCGGCCGGTCGAAGGTGACAATGAGAATCCCGTTGCGTACCTGGACGCTTGCCCGAGGGAGGGCGTCGAAGGTTAACACGGCCCGGCCGAAGCCGTTCATCTCGGTGCCGCGCAGCGTTCCGGTGGCGGCGAGCGCCGGCAGGGCGGCGACAAGAGCCGTCAACACGAAAAGGCCGGCGCCCAGTCGCGCCAGCCCCGTCCGGTCCCACCAACTCGCACACACGCGTGGGGCCATTGTCGTCCCGCACCGGCGCCGCCCGAAATGGCCGGCGCGCCATGCAAGACCTAGGCGAAAAGGGCTAACGCCCGCTTAAGTCGAAGCCGCCGCGATCCCCGTGTCAGGGCCGCTTGGGCTCGATGGCCTGCAGTTCGCCCGCGGGAAGCCCGGCCGGGCGCTGGGCCTGGGCCTGCTGGCGCTGGCCCTTTGTCGCCAGCTCGACGGTGAGCTTGCTCGCGGCCTCCGGCGACATGGCGGCGAGGATTTCGGCCATTTTGCGCGGGTTCATGGCATTGACCACGGGCACCAGCACAGAGAGCTCGAGCTTGTCGAAGACGCGCGCGGCCTCCTTGGGCTTCATCGTCTCGTACATGGTGACGAGGTTCTTGAGCCCCTGCGCCTGCTGCTGCTCGGCGGCGGCCTCGGGCCCGCCGGCGCTGCCGCCGGGCTTGCCTTCGAGATCCTTGAGTTCATTGATGCGGGATTCGAGCTTGCGGTCAGCGGCCTTGAGCAGGTTCTCGCGGGTCTCGAGCTCGCGCTGGCGCTCGTCGAGCTGTTCCCGCCGCTGGCCGAGACGCTCGAGCAGCGCGCGCTCCGCCGGCGAGATGGGCGCAGCCGCGTTGGGCAGTCCGGTCGGCGGCGCGGCCTTGGAATCGGCCGCCTTTGGATCTGCAGACTTGGGATCGGCAGCCTTTGGATCTTTGGACTTGGGATCGACAGACTTGGGATCGGCAGACTTGGCATCCGCAGCCTTCGGGTCGGCTTTGTCGTCCTTCTTTGCCTCCGGCGTCGAGCCGGTGACCTCCGGGTCGATCAGGACCCTGCCGTCGCGCACGGAGAAGATTTTGGCAGTCAACAGCTGCCCAAGCGAATTCGGCTCGCCGAAGCCGGCCATCAGCTTGATGAGCAGCAGGGCCGCCGCAGCGCCGGCGACGGCTGGAAAGAGCCGCAGCGACCGCTTCATGCGGCCTGCCTGCCGGCTCGACGTTGCGCGCGGTCGGCGAAGGTCTGCGCCGCTGCCAGCGTGGCCGACAGGCGCGTCGCCGGCGCCTCCGGCGTCGGAGCCAGCGCGCGCGGGGGGGCATCGCCGCCGGCCGTCTCGACGATGCGGGCGATGCGAGCAATCACGTCGTCGCCGGACCTGATGTAGCCCGCGAGGTCCGTCGCGTGTCGCTCGGCGTCGCGCAGATGGGCGGCGATCGTCTGGTCGCAGTCCGTGACGATGCCGCGCAGGCCCGCCACAGCGCGTTCCGCCTTCTCGGTGGCGCTGACGAGATCCACGATCGTGCGGCGCATCATCTGCTCGTCGGCCTTGAGTTTCCTGAGCCGACGGTCCAGCACGACGCACCAGCCGATCGTGGTGGCGAGCAGGACGCAGACGAGGGTCTCGATGAGGACGACGATCATGACGGTGCCCTACTTCGTGTCCTTGCGCGCCGAGGCGCTGGCCTCGTAGGCGGCGAATGTCATCTTCGACTTGCGCAGCGGCCGGCTGATGCGCACGGCGATGTGGGTGCCCGTACGGCCCATTCGCCCTTCGGTCAGCAGGACGTCGCCGCACTTGAGCCGCACCGGCGACCCGGGCTCGACGTCGAATATCAGCGTGTCGCCGACCTTGAGCGCCATCATCTGGCGCAGCGGCAGCTTGGTCTCGTGCAGGATGGCGTCGATGTCCGCGTGCGCCTGCCAGATCTCGGTCGCGAGGTGATCTTCCCAGATCGGATCGCGGCCGAACTTCTCTCCCATGAAGCTCTGGAGGAGCAGTTCGCGGATCGGCTCGATGGTGGCGTAGGGCAGCAGGATCTCGACCGACCCGCCACGGCCTTCCATGTCGATGCGCAGCTGGATCAGGATCGCCGCGTTGGCGGGCCGCGAGATCGACGCGAAGCGCGGGTTGGTCTCGAGCCGGTCGATGGCGAGGTTCACCGTCGTCAGCGGTTTGAACGCCATCTCCGTATCGGTGAGGACGAGATCGAGCATCCTGCGGACGAGGCTGGTCTCGATTGTCGAGTAGGGCCGCCCGTCGAGTCGCACCGTGGTGGTCGAGCGCCGCCCGCCCAGCAGCACGTCGATGACCGAATAGGCCAGCGCGCTGTCCACCGTGATGAGGCCGAAATTGTCCCACTCCTCGGCCTTGAACACGGCGAGGATGGTCGGCAGCGGGATGGAGTTGATGTAGTCGCCGAAACGCACGGAGGTGATGTCGGAGAGCGACACCTCGACGTTGTCGGAGAAGAAGTTGCGCAGGCTCGTCGTCAGCAATCGCACGAGGCGGTCGAAGACGATTTCGAGCATCGGCAACCGCTCGTAGGACACCATCGCCGAGTCGACGATGGCGCGCAGGCCTGTGCGGTTGTTGAGCTCGCTCTCCTCGGCCTGGAAGCCCAGAAGGTTGTCGATCTCGTCCTGGTTGAGCAGCCTGTCGACGCCGGCGTCGGGCACGTTGGCGGTCGCCGCCGCCTCGATCATGGCGGTCCATTCGGCCGCGATGGAGTCGTTGTCTCCGCCGGCGTTCTGGGGGTCGTTGTCGGCCACGGCGATCCGTCCCGCTGGTCCTGATCCCTACTGGATCAGGATTTCCTTAAAGAGCACCGCCTCCACCTTGGAGGGGTAGATCGCGATGTTGACGCGGCGCAGTAGCTCCTCCTTCAGGCGGTAGACGCCGGACGAGCCCTCGAGGTCGGAGGCGCGCAGCTCGCGCGTGAACACCTGGAACGTGTCCTCGATGCGCGGCAGCAGCGGCGTCACCTCGTTGACGAGCTTGGGATCGGAGAGCTCGAGGCTGATCTTCATCTTGAGATAACGCGGGCGCTCGACGCCCTGGAGATTCTGGCCGGCGAGGTTGACCATCATCTCCTTCATGTCGAGGAAGGCTGTTTTCTTCGGCGCGGCCGGGGCGGCCTGGCCTCCCTCCGCGGCGGCCATTTCGGCCGCGTTCTTCTTCGACCACCAGAAGTAGCCGCCGCCACCGCCGCCGCCGAGCACAAGCAGCGCCGCGGCGGCGATGATGATCAGCTTCTTCTTCTTGCCGCCGGCAGGCTTCGCCTCGGCCG
>JAIYAB010000023.1 GCA_027489275.1 Hyphomicrobiales bacterium | reverse complement strand
GCGCGCCTCGACGACCTCGGCCGGCATGGCGTTCTGGCCGGCGACGATCCCGGCCTTGCCGGACGCGGCGGTGTTGGGCCTGACGCCATCGATCGGCATGGGACACCTCCGCGGTTCCGCTCGCACCCGGCGCAAGGGCTGCGGACGCAGCCGGAAGTGGAGCCGGCTCCAACGACGCCACGAAAGGGTTGATGATGCGTTAACCGCGCCGCCCGGAGCGCCTTGCCGGCCCGCAAAGACCTAGACGGCCCGGAAAGACCTGGCCGGCTCAGAGCACCTTTCCGGGGTTCAGCGTGCCGCGCGGGTCGAGCAGTCCCTTGATGGAGCGCATCAGCTCCAGCGCCACGGGATCCTTCACCTGCGCCAGCAGTTCGCGCTTGAGCTTGCCGATGCCGTGCTCGGCCGACACCGAGCCCCCTGCCGCCACCGTGTGGCCGTGCACCAGTTCATTCATCTCGCCCCATCGGGCAAGGAACTCCGACTTATCCGCGCCGCGCGGCTGGCTGACGTTGTAGTGCAGGTTGCCGTCGCCCATGTGGCCGAAGGGCAGGGGCCGGCACCCCGGGAACCTCTCCAGCAGCGCCGCGTCCGTCTCCGCGATGAATTGCGGCATGATGGCGATGGGGATCGAGATGTCGTGCTTGATCGAGCCGCCCTCGTGCCCCTGGCCCTCCGACAGCGCCTCGCGCAGCCGCCACAGCGCGTTGCGCTGGTCGAGCGAGGAGGCGACGACGGCGTCCTCGACCCAGCCGTTCTCGATGGCTTCGCCCAGGATCGTCTCGCAGGTCTCCTCGAGGTTCTGCGCCGAGGCGGAGGACAACTCCATGAGCACGTACCACGCATGGGCGCCGGCCAGCGGATCGCGGCAGCCGGGCATGTAGGCGACGACGATCTCGATGCCGAAGCGGGGCATGAGCTCGAAGGTGGTCACGGCGGAGCCGGCGAGCGCCTTCGCCCGCATCAGCAGGTCGAGTGCCGCGGCCGGGGAGGGCAGGCCGATCAGGGCCGTCACGACCGAGCGCGGCTGCGGGAACAGTTTCAGAACGGCAGCGGTGATGATGCCGAGCGTCCCTTCAGAACCGACGAAGAGGTTCTTCAGGTCGTAGCCCGTGTTGTCCTTTCGCAGCTTGCCGAGCGTGTTCATCACGCGGCCGTCGGCGAGCACCACCTCGAGCCCCAGCACCAGTTCGCGCGCATTGCCATAGGCGAGCACCGCCGTGCCGCCGGCGTTCGCCCCGAGGTTGCCGCCGATGGTGCAGGTGCCTTCGGAGGCGAGCGAGAGCGGGAACAGCCGGTCAGCAGCGCGCGCCACCTCCTGCGCCTTGAGCAGCGTGACGCCGGCCTCCACGATCATCGTGTCGGACGCGGGATCGACCTCGCGCACCCGGTCCATGCGGGTCAGCGACAGCACGATCTCGCGCTGCGCGTCCTGCGGGACCTGGCCGCCGACGAGGCCGGTGTTGCCGCCCTGCGGCACGACGCGGTAGCCGGTTTCGTTGGCGAGCGCGAGGACGGCCGCCACCTCCTGCGTGGTCCCCGGCTTCACGACGCCGAGGGCCACGCCACGGTAGAGCCCGCGCCACTCGACGAGGAAGGGAGCGATGTCGGTCGCCTCCGTCAGCACGTATTTCGCCCCGACGATGCCCGCGAGGCGGTCGAGGAAGGCGGCGGGCGGAATCGAGGCGGCGTCGGTCGTCATCGCGTGGTCACCGTGGCGTCAGCCCAGCGCCCGACGGGGCCGGGCCTGCGGCGTCTTTCTGAACACGCCCACGATCTCGACATGGGCGGAGTGGAGGAACTGGTCCACCGGCGTCACCCGATAGAGCGCGTAACCGCCGGCCGCAAGCAGCGAGGCGTCGCGGGCGAACGTCGCGGCGCTGCACGAAACGGCGACGACGACCGGCACGGCCGACGCGGCCAGCGCCCGGGCCTGCGCCTCGGCCCCCGCCCGCGGCGGATCGAAGACCACCGCGTCGAAGCGCGCCAGCTCCGGCCCGAGCAGCGGGCGGCGGTAGAGGTCGCGCGTCTCGACGGTGACCGGGCGAAGCCCGGGCGTGCCCCGCGCCGCGCGGTCGAGCGCGGCGAGCGCCGCAGCATCGCTCTCGACGGCATGCACCGCGGCGCGCGTTGCGATCCGTAGCGCGAACGGGCCGACGCCGGCGAACAGGTCGGCCACGACCTTCGCCTTGCCGACGGCCTCCACGACGAGGCCGCCCAGCGTCTCCTCGCCGGCCGCCGTCGCCTGCAGGAAGCCGCCCGGCGGCGGCAGCAGGTCGGCCGGCCCCACCCGGATCACCGGCGGCTGCAACTGGACGATGATGTCGCCGTGCAGGGACAGGCGTGCGAGGCCGAGCCGGCCGGCGAGGCCGGTCAGCGCCGTCCGCTGCTTCGGCGAGGCCGGGCCATGGCCTCGGACATCGAAGTCGAGGCCGCCGGCGGTCGCCGTCATCTGGATGTCGAGCGGCTTGCCCGTGGTGGTGAGCGCGCCGGCCAACGCCCTGGCCGCCGGCAGTCCGGCCGCGAGCGCCGGCACGAGCAGCGGGCAGGCGTCAATCGGCACGATCTCGTGCGAGCGGGCCGCCATGAAGCCGACGACGACGCCGCTCTGCGTGCGCCGCGCATGCAGCGTCGCGCGGCGGCGGCCTTCGCCATGGGCGGCGACCAGCGCATCGACCGGGACATCCAGTCCCGCCTGCGCGAGCGCCGTCACGACCATCTCGCGCTTCCACGCGCCGTAGGGCGCGGGCGCGACGTGCTGCGTCGCGCAGCCGCCGCAGCGGCCGAACAGCGGGCAGGGCGGTTCGACGCGGTCGGGCGAGGAATTCTCGAACGAGACGATGCGGCCCCGGTCGCCCGTGACCTCGGCGAGAACGATCTCGCCCGGCAGCGCGCCGGGGACGAAAACGGACCCGGCGGCGGTCTGGGCGATGCCGTCGCCGCGCTGGCCGAGCCGCGCGATGGTGAGCCGCTCTGTCACGCCGTGCCCCCCGGTCCGCGCGCGCCGAGCAGATACTCGACGTTGCCGTCGCCCCCGGTGATCGGCGAGGGGACGATGCCGACGATCGACCAGCCGTGACCCGTGAACACCGTGGCCACCGCCTCGCACGCTGCCAGGCGCGCCGCCTCGTCGCGCACGATGCCCTTCTTCAGCTGCTCGCGGCCCGCCTCGAACTGCGGCTTGACCAGCGCCACGGCCACGGCGTCCGGCGCGGCCAGCGGGAGAACCGATTCCAGCACAAGGCGCAATGGGATGAAGCTCACGTCGAAGGTGAGAAGGTCCGGCGGACCGGGGACATCGACCCGCGTGAGCGACCGCGCGTCGGTCGCCTCCCGGCTGTCCAGCCGCGGATGGCCGCGCAGGCTCGGGTGCAACTGGTCGCGTCCCACGTCGACCGCCAAGACGCGCGCCGCCCCGCGCGTCAGCAGCACATGCGTAAAGCCGCCCGTCGAACTGCCGATGTCGAGGCACTGCCTGCCGGCCGGGTCGAAGTCGAAGCGCTCGAGGGCCGCCGACAGCTTCACGCCGCCGCGCGACACCCACGGGTGCGGCGCCTCCGCCGACAGGACGGCGGTCCCGGCGATGCCCTCCGACGCCTTGCGGATCGGCTGCCCGTCCACGGTGACGAGCCCCGCCGCGATCGCCTCCTGCGCCCGCGCGCGGCTCTCGAAGAACCCGCGCTCGACGAGCGCCACGTCGGCGCGCTTGCGCCCTGTCATGGCGTTACGATCGGCTGGAATGCGTGAATGAGCATGGCCCGTGGGTAGGCCATCACGCCCGCGCCCGCAAGGCCGCAGACGGCATGGGGTCTGGCGCTGCGGGATCGCAAGATCCCCTCATCGGCCCTTCGGGCACCCTCGGGTCAAGCCCGAGGGCCAGCTCTTCTCCCCAAAAGCGGGGCGAAGGCAGAGCCTCAAGGCATGGCATCGGGTTGCCGCGCCGCTCAGTCGACGGTTGTCGCCTTCTTCCCACCGGGGAGAAGGTGGCCGAAGGCCGGATGAGGGGCTGCCCCGCACGGGCAAAACCCGCCCGCGGGCCCTCAGGCGATCAGCGACTTGCCGGTGGAGACGGCTGCCGACGATCCGAGCGCCGACAGAACCTTGGCGACGATGCCCTTCGCGTCGAGGCCGGCCTTCGCGTACAT
>JAIYAB010000382.1 GCA_027489275.1 Hyphomicrobiales bacterium | reverse complement strand
GGCAGGTCGCGCAGCCGGCGCGGCGGCGACGGGCGTGGGGGCAGGCGCGGCGGGGGCGGCCACGGGCGGGCGAGGCGCGACAGGCGCGGCCGAGGGCGCAGCCTCCGGCTTCTCGCCGGGACCGATCACGCGACGCTTCACCTTCTCGACGACCACGGCCTTGGTGCGCCCGTGCGAGAAGCTCTGGCGAACCACGCCCTGCTCCACCGGACGCTTGAGGCTCAACGTCTTCGACGGGACGTGGAGCGTCTTGTCGCCGCTGTTCTTCGTATCAGTCATTCCGCCCTTGTCCTGCGGGAACCCGCGTCGTGGTGCCGGTCGCCATATGATCCGCTTCGGCCGCCACCGTCGGCGTCCGATCGCGGTAACGCTCCAAGGCCCGCAGGCGCGCCAACGCGGCACGGCTCACGGGCCCTTCCAGAAGCGCTGCATGTATCACATGTGGCCGTCCCAATGCCAAACCCAATTCCGTCGATTCAAGCACTGCGATGACCGGAAACGCTTCGGCCTTCTCACCGAAGCGTCGTCGCAACGCCTGCGCGATCTTCCTGACCCCGTCCGGGGCCGCATCCGTCGCCTCGATCACCGCCGCGAGGCCGCCGCGCCCGATGGCCGCCTCCACCTTCGAGAAGCCGGACACCACGGCCCCGGCCTTGTTCGCGAGGCTCACCGAGTCCCGCGCCGTCTTCGCCAGCAGTGCGTCGATGTCGTCCGCCAGGCTGCCCGGCACGACGACCCCCGTCTTCAGACTTCGGCCGAACGCCTTGCGTCGAACAGCTTCCTCGATGGCGGTCCGTCTCGCGGTGACCCAGACGCCGCGCCCCGGAAGCCTATGCTTCAAGTCCGGCACGAGCCCGCCGTCGGGGCCAGCCACGAAGCGTATCAACTCCTCGACGGGCCGCACTGTTCGCGTCGCGACGCAGAGCCGTTCCGGGCCCTCCTCGTCGTCGTCGGAACGTCTTCGGGCTACCACGGCGCAGATCGCTCTCTGGTTCAGGCCTCCGCTGCCTCCTCGGCGGGCTCGGGCAGCGCCTCGATCCAGCCGGCCTTGACGCGCGCGTTCATGATCATGGCCTCGGCCTCCTCACGGGATATCTCGATGCCGTCGAGGAATCCCGCATGGCGCGTCGTCTCGCTGCCCTTGCGCTCGGTCCAGCCGACGAGGTCGTCGGTTGCGCAGCCGGCCAGATCATCGACCGTCTTCACGTCGTTCTCTCCGAGCTTCACGAGCATCGGGGTCGTGACGCCCTCGACCTCCTTGAGCTCGTCGGCGACGCCGAGCTCGACGCGGCGGGCGTCGAATTCCGCCTCGATACGGGCAAGGTAATCCTGGGCGCGGGCCTGGATCTCGGCGGCGGTCTCCTCATCGAAGCCCTCGATCGTCGCCAGTTCGGCGACCTCGACATAGGCGATTTCCTCGACGGACCGGAAGCCCTCGGAGGCCAGCAGCTGCCCGACCACCTCGTCGACGTCGAGCGCTTCCATGAAGATGGTGGTGCGCTCGAGGAACTCCTTCTGGCGCCGCTCGGATTCCTCGGCCTCGGTCAGGATGTCGATGTCCCAGCCGGTGAGCTGCGAGGCGAGGCGGACGTTCTGGCCGCGACGGCCGATGGCGAGGCTGAGCTGGTCGTCGGGAACCACAACCTCGATGCGCTCGGCGTCTTCGTCGAGCACGACCTTTGCGACCTCGGCCGGCTGCAGCGCGTTGACGATGAAGGTCGCCACGTCCGGCGACCACGGAATGATGTCGATCTTCTCGCCCTGGAGTTCGCCGACCACCGCCTGCACCCGCGAGCCGCGCATGCCGACGCAGGCGCCGACCGGATCGATCGAGCTGTCGCGCGAGATCACCGCGATCTTGGCGCGCGAGCCCGGGTCGCGGGCGACGGCCTTCACCTCGATGATGCCGTCATAGATCTCCGGCACCTCCTGCGCGAAGAGCCTGGCCATGAACTGCGGATGCGTGCGCGACAGGAAGATCTGCGGTCCCCGCTGCTCGCGGCGGACGTCGTAGACATAGGCGCGGATTCGGTCGCCGGGGCGGAACGCCTCGCGGGGGATGAGCTCGTCGCGACGGACAATGCCCTCGCCGCGGCCCAGGTCGACGATGACGTTGCCGTACTCGGCACGCTTCACCGCGCCGTTGACGATCTCGCCGATGCGGTCCTTGTACTCGTCGTACTGACGGTCGCGCTCGGCCTCGCGTACCTTCTGCACGATGACCTGCTTGGCCGACTGCGCGGCGATGCGGCCGAAGTCGAAGGGCGGCAGCGTGTCGGCGATCGTGTCGCCCACCTGAGCCGCCGGGTTGAAGCGCTGAGCGTCGGGCAGCGCGATCTCGATCGCCGGGTTCTCGACCCGCTCGACCACATGGAGATAGCGCGACAGGCGCAGCTCGCCCGTGCGTGGGTTGATCTCGGCGTGGACCTCGGTCTCGGTGCCGTAGCGCGAGCGCGCCGCCTTGGCGATGGCGTCCTCCATCGCGGTCAGGACGATCTGGCGATCGATGACCTTCTCGCGCGCGACCGCGTCGGCGATCTGCAGAAGCTCGAGCCTGTTGGCGCTCACGGCCATGAGGTCACTCCTTCTCTTGAATCGGGCGGGCGCGGCGCTGGGGGCCGGGCGTCTTCGCCTTCGGTTTCGGACGCGGGGCCTCGGACCCCGGGACGATTTCGGTTTCGGTTTCGGCGTCGGCCCCGGCTTCCGCGGCGGCCAGGGCCTTCTTCGCCGCCTTGTCGCGACGCAGCGATTCCCGGATCAGGTCGTCCGTGAGGACCAGCCGGGCCTCGCCGAGACCCGACAGCGGCAGTGACCAACGGCGCTCCTCGTCGGCCTTGGCGTCGGTCCGGTCGACCTGCACGGCGCCGTCCGCGACGCCGGCGATCATCGCCCGGAACCGCTTGCGGCCGTTGACCGGGACGGCCATCTCGATTTTCGCCTCGTGGCCGGCCCAGCGCGCGAAGTCCGACGCTCGCACGAGGGGGCGATCGATGCCGGGCGAGGACACCTCGAGGTGGTAGGCGCGCTCGATCGGGTCGTCGACGTCGAGCGCGGGTGACGCTGCTTTGCTCACTGCTTCGCAATCGTCGACGCTGAAGGTGCCGTCCGGCCGCTCGGCCATGATCTGCACGGTGCAGCCGTTCTGGCTGGAGACGCGGACGCGCACGAGCCGGAACCCGAGATCGCGGAGAACTGGGCCGACGATCGCGCCGACCCTGGCGGCCACGCCGCCGTCGGTGATGATCCTGGGTTCGTCGAGGTCGTCCACGGGTCGGTCCGTCGTGCCGGATGTGATGCACCGAAAGGAGCGGAACCGCGCGGGCCCCACTCTCTCAATGCGAATTGATCGCCATGAGATGTCTTGGATGGCGCGCACTATACGCACGACGGCTTTCGTTGCAAGCCAAATCGGCGCGGCGGGCGGCCCCGGCGGACGCTACCGACAATTGAAATCACGAAGGCGATGAACCTTTTGGTGAGGGTTCTCATGCATATCCTGCACGACGGGAGACGTTGATGCAGGCCTTCAGTTCGCTGGTTCGGGATGTCGAGGACGCGATCGCCAGCGGCGAGGACGCGCGACGCGCGGATACGCTGCGCCGCCTGTCGGGCCTCTTCGTCGAACTGTCGCCGCAACTCAACGAAGACCATGTCGGCGTGTTCGACGAGGTCATCGTACGCCTCGCGCACGAGATCGAGTTTCGCGCGCGCGTCGAGCTGGCCGAGCGCCTTGCCGACGTCTCCAACGCGCCGCGCCGGACCGTCCGCGACCTCGCGTTCGACCAGAGCATCGAGATTGCCGGCCCCATCCTCGAGCGCTCGACCCGCCTCGAGGAGCGCGACCTGGTCGCGATCGCCCGGGAGCGCGGCCAGGACCACCTCCTCGCCCTCTCCGTCCGGCAGAACCTGACGGAGGCGGTCACCGACGTCCTCGTCACGCGCGGCGACCAGCGCGTCGTCCAGACGGTCGCCGGGAACAAGACCGCGGCCTTCTCGAACATGGGCTTCGACACGCTCGTCCAGCGCGCCATGGCCGATCCCCGGCTCCAGGGCATCCTGGAAACGCGCGGCGACCTGACGAATGAGCGCTTGGAGATGCTCGTCACCGCAGCCAAGGAGCGCGCGCAGCGCGACCTGCTGGCACGTGGCGACGAAGACGCCGACCTCATCAGCGAGGCCCTGCAGGCCGGCGCCGACAACCTGCTCGCCGAAGGCTCGACCATCGTCCTCCTGGAGGACCTGATCGCGGCCGCTCCGCGCGCGGAGGCGCTCGAGAAGCGCGGCGAGCTCAACGAGGAGGCCGTCGCCCGGCTTCTGCGCGAGAACAAGGTGGCCGACGCGCTGGTCGCCATCGGGCGGCTGGCGAAGATGGAGCCGGAGCTGATGGGCCAGGCGTACAACGCGCCGCACTTCGATCCGCTGCTGTTCGTCGTCAAGGGCGTGCGCTTCGGCTGGCCGACCTTCAAGCTGCTGCTCGGCGCGAAAGTGGGCAAGAACCCCCCGCAGTCCCTGCTCAAGACGTCCTTCGCCAGCTTTGAGGCGCTCAGCGCGCCGACGGCCCAGCGCGTCATGCGCTTCGTGGTGGCCAAGCAGAAGATGGCCAAGCCCTGACGCTGCCGGCCGGCCTGTCCGCCACGTGCGGGCCTGTTGTCGAGACAATTGAATCTTTTCGTTTAAGGCGGCTCGAGTGCGCCGGGCGTTAGATGATGCTCGTCGAAATCGGATTCCCCTCGCCATGTCCGCGGCCCCCGCCAACGGTCTCGATCTGCGCTCCGCCTCCGCGACGCTCGACCCCGAGCGCAACGCCGAGACGGTGCGCCGCATCACGGACCTGTTCCTGCGCGACTGCGAGCGCCTGCGCGACGATCACGTCGCCGTCTTCGACGAGGTCATCGGGATGCTCGCCTCGCGCATCGAGGCGCATGCGCGCGCCGAGCTCGCGGAGCGGCTGGCCGATGTCGGGAACGCGCCGCCCGGGCTCGTGCGCAGGCTCGCGTGCGACGAGATCCTGGTCGCACGACCGATTCTGTCGCGCTCGCCGCGGCTGACCGACGGCGACCTGATCGATGTCGCCCTCGCCATGGGCCGCAACCACATGATCGCCATCACGGAGCGCGATTCGCTCTCCGAGGCGGTGACGGACGTGCTCGTCGAGCACGGTGATCAGGTCGTGCTGCATGCGACGGTCCGCAACCCGCGCGCCCGCTTCTCCGAGCCCGGCTACGGGCGGCTCGTGTCGCGCTCGCGCAACGACGAGGCGTTGCAGGTCGTGCTGGGCGAGCGGCCCGACCTTCCGCTGCACCGGCTCAAGGAGCTGATCGAGCAGGCGAAGTCGGCCGTCCGCCAGAAGCTGGTCGCGACCTTGGGCGAGCGGTCCGCAGCCGCCGTCGACGACGCGGTCGAGGCCGGCGCGGCGGCCGGTTATTCCGAGGCGGTGGGCGGCCTCTTCCAGAGGCTCGGCCCGAACCCCTCGCCCGGCGACGCCGCGCAGCGCGCGGCGCGCGGCACGCTCACGGAAACCGACGTTTTCAACTATGCCCTGGCCGGCAACGTCGCCGAGGCATCGTCTGCGCTGAACCTGCTCGCCCGGCTTCCGCCGGCCTTCGCCGAGCGGATCCTGGCAGACCCGCCGGACGACCTGCTCCTCATCGTCTGCCGCTCCCTCGATTTCTCCTGGGAGACCGTGGAGGCCCTTCGCCGCCTCAAGAAGCCGCCGCCGGGGACCCCCTTGCACACGGGGAAGCTGCGGAGCGGCTACGAGACCCTGAACAAGGTCACTGCCCAGCGTGTCATCCGCTTCCTGCGCGCGCGCGATCCGGCCCAGGGCGTCGGCGCTGCGAACGGGCTGGCGACGATGGTCGCCGCACCCTGAGGGTCAGCGGCGCACGACCGTGACGTAGGTCGGCACGCGCTCCTCGCGGATCGCCTTTCGCTCGTAACGGGTCCCGGGCCACCCAGAAAACGGCTGCCGCCAGTCGTCCGGCCGCCGCGCCGTCCAGCTCAGGTCGGGCGAACGCAGCACCCGCGCCAGCGTCCAGCCGACATAGTGGTCGATGTCGCTGGCGAACAGAAACGACCCGCCCGGCCGCAGCACGCGCGCGATCGCCGCCAGCCTCTCGTCCGAGACGAAGCGGCGCTTGTGATGCCGGCGCTTCGGCCACGGGTCCGGATAGAGCAGATAAACGGTCGACAGGCATCGCGGCGGGAGGGCGTCGAGCATCGCGCTGGCATCGCCGTCCCAGACGCGGACGTTGTCGAGCCCCTCCGCGTCGATCGCCGCGAGAAGCTTGGCCATTCCATTGACGAAGGGCTCGCAGCCGATGAAGCCGGTCCGGGGATGCGCCCGGGCCCGGGCCAGCAGGTGCTCGCCCCCGCCGAAGCCGATTTCCATCCGCACGTCGTCCACGTCCCGCCCGAAGAGGCGGGCAGGATCGCCCAGCGTGGCAGGGTCGACCCTCAGGCGCGGCAACAGTGACGAAAAAAGCTCCGCCTGACCCAGGCGGAGCTTGTGGCCCTTGCGGCGACCGAAGAAAGCGCCGGCAGGGCCGGCGGCCCTGCCTTCGTCGCCGGACATGACCGGCGCTCCTAGAGCTTGCTGCGGATCTCGTCAGCGAGGTCCGTCTTTTCCCAGCTGAAGCCGCCGTCGGCCTCCGGCGCCCGGCCGAAATGGCCGTAAGCGGCGGTGCGGGCGTAGATCGGCCGGTTGAGCTGGAGGTGCTCGCGGATGCCGCGCGGCGACAGGTCCATCGCCTTCATCAGCGCGTCCTCGAGGCGACCTTCGTCGATCGAGCCCGTGCCGTGCAGGTCGGCATAGATGGACAGCGGGCGCGCGACGCCGATCGCGTAGGACAGCTGGATCGTGCAGCGATCGGCAAGCCCGGCCGCCACGACGTTCTTGGCGAGGTAGCGGGCGGCATAGGCCGCCGAGCGGTCGACCTTGGTCGGGTCCTTGCCGGAGAACGCGCCGCCGCCGTGCGGGGCGGCGCCGCCATAGGTGTCGACGATGATCTTGCGGCCGGTGAGACCTGAATCGCCGTCCGGGCCGCCGATCAGGAACTTGCCGGTGGGGTT
>JAIYAB010000148.1 GCA_027489275.1 Hyphomicrobiales bacterium | reverse complement strand
GGCTCTTCACGCCGCCGCGCCTGCCCGTCGACAGAGCAATCGAGCACCCTTCGGGTCGCCTCCTCCTGCACGTCGAGCAGGAGCATGGGCGTACGGGGCCGACCGTCAGCGTCGTGCGGACGGCCCGCCGAATCTTCGAGGGCACGCTCCACGTGCCCCTTCCCGATCTCGCCGCAACGGCAGCCGAAGCGGCGTGAAGCCGGCGGTTTACCGCGGCCGTCCCGATCCACCATAACCAGAACAGGAGGAAATCATGTCCCGCATCCGCAGCGTCGCCCTCGGCGTCGCCCTTGCGTTCGCCGTGTCAGCGCCGGTCCTCGCCCAGGGCGCCTATCCCACCCGGCCGATCAGGCTCGTCGTACCCTATGCCGCCGGCGGCGGCACGGACGCCATCGCCCGGCTCGTGGCGCAGGGCGTCGGCGAGCGGCTCGGCCAGAGCATGGTCGTGGAGAACAACGGCGCGGCCGGCGGCAACGTGGCCACGCAGCAGGCGGCCGGCGCTCCGCCGGACGGGTACACCGTTCTGATGGCCAACCAGGGCCCGATGGTGGTCAACCCCCACATGTTCAAGTCGGTGAAGATCGACCCCCTCGCCGCCTTCGACCCGGTGACCATGATCGCGTCGGCCTCGCTCGTCGTCGTCGTGCCGAAGGCCTCGCCGGTCAGCACCTTCGAGCAGTTCATCGAGGTGGCGACGAAGAACCCGGGCAAGCTGAGCTACGGATCCGCCGGCAACGGCTCGGCGAGCCATCTGGCGGCACTGCTGTTGGGGCAGATCGCGAAGATCAACGTGGTGCACGTGCCCTATCGCGGCGCTGGACCGGCGCTGAACGACCTCGTTGGCGGCCAGACCGACTTCATGATCACGACGCTGCCGTCCGTCGTCGGTCTCGTCGAGGGCGGGCAACTCAAGGCCCTCGCCGTCACCGGCAAGGCCCGGGTGTCGTCGCTGCCGACCGTGCCGACGGTCGCGGAGAAGGGCTTTCCCTCCTACGAGGCAACGGCGTGGTACGGCTTCGCGGTGCCAAAGGGCACTCCGAAGGATATCGTCGCCAAGCTGCGCGAGGCGACGATCGGCGCCATCAACGGCCCCATCCTGAAGGAGCGGCTGGCGGCCGAGGGCGCGACGCCTGTCGGCAACACCGCCGAAGCCTTCGGCGACATGATGCGGGCCGAGTCCGCGCGCTGGGCCGGCGTCATCCGCGAGTCGGGCTTCAAGCTGGATTGACCGGCCAGCGGGGCGCGCCGTCGCTTCTCTTGGGAGAGGCGGCGCGCCGGCCGGTGACGTGGACGGTTCGTCAGCCCCGTTCGAAGATCAGGTTCACGCGGGTCTTCGCGACGAGGCGGTAGCCCTTGCCCTGCAGCATGGCCGGCAGGTCGATCTGCCAGCGGCCGGCGCCGTTTTCGATGAGGAGGAGGCGCGGCAGGAGGCTTTCCGGGGCGGTGCGCAGGAAGGGTTCGAGGATGAGGTCCTCGGCGCCTTCCACATCGAGCTTGATGGCATCGACGTGGTCGAAGCCTTCCTCCTCGAGGAGCTGCTGCAACGTCTTGGCGGCGACGCGCACCGAAGGCCCGCCGGAGAGGCCGACGAACTTCACGCTCGATTCGCCGTGGTTCTTCATGTCGACGAAGAGGGTCAGCTCGCCCGCCTTGTCGGCGACTGCGCAGTCGACGGCCTTGACCGTGCCGAACGGATTCTGGCGGATGTTGTAGACAAGCCGCTCGAACACGGCGGGCTGCGGCTCGACCGCCAGCACGCGCCCCGCCGCCCCGGCCCGGGCCGCAACGAAGAGCGCGTAGCCGCCCACATTGGCCCCGATGTCCACGAAGACGAAGCCATCGGTAATGGCGCGTTCCAGATATGCGCGCTCGTCGGGGTCGAAATACTGCGGCGTGAACAGCAGCCGCTTCTCGCAGACATTGTTGCCAGGATAGAGCCGCATCCGCGCGCCGAGCGACTCGACGTCGACCGGCGCGCCCTTCAGAGTCCAGAGCCCGAGCTGGCGGGCGGCGTAGGCCAGCCGCCGGCCGCCCCAGGAGAGCGGCATGCGCCGGCTGAACGCGATGATGCGCGCGATGAAGCCGTCGGGCCCGTGCGTCCCGAAGGGGCTGGTATCGGCGGCGCGCGGCACGGGGCCCTGGGAGGGCGCCGCATCGGCCAGCGCCGCCTGAGGCTCGTTGCCGGGGCTGGTCATGGCGCCAGCAACTACAGCCTCGCGTGCCGCTGCGCCAGTCCCCCGACGCCCTCCCCGCGCTATGATCGCAGGGTCCGACCCCGGCAGCCCGGATCTCTGCCATCTTGCGCGGCGACGCCGTTTGGCCCATGTGAGAGGCGTGACTGCGTTTCGGACATTGCGATGACTTTCGTCGAAGCCGCCCAGTCGGCCAGCCGCAAGACGGGCGAGATCAAGCTGCACGGGCCGGAAGGCTTCGAGGGCATGCGCCGCGCCGGCCAGGTGACCGCGCGCGCTCTCGACATGCTCGTGGGCGAGGTGCGCCCCGGCGTCACCACAGAGCATCTCGACAGGCTGGTCTTCGAGTTCGCAATGGATCACGGGGCCTATCCGGCTCCGCTCATGTACCGCGGCTTCCGCAAGGGCATCTGCACCTCGATCAACCACGTCGTATGCCACGGCATTCCCGAGCCCAAGCCGATGCGCGACGGCGACATCGTCAACATCGACGTGACGCTCGTTGTGGACGGCTGGCACGGCGACAGCTCGCGGATGTACCTCGTCGGCGACGTGCCGCGGCGCGCGCAGCGCCTCGTGGAGGTGACGTTCGAGGCGATGATGCGCGGCATCCAGGCGATTCGCCCCGGCGGTACGACCGGCGACATCGGCGCAGCCATCCAGGATTTCGCGGAAGCCGAGCGATGCTCCGTGGTGCGCGACTTCTGCGGCCACGGCCTCGGCCGGCTGTTCCACGACGAGCCGAACATCCTGCACTACGGCCGGAGCGGCGACGGCGTGCCGCTGAAGCCAGGAATGTTCTTCACTGTCGAGCCAATGATCAATCTTGGCCGCCCGCACGTGAAGGTGCTCGGCGACGGCTGGACCGCGGTGACCCGCGACCGCTCTCTCTCCGCGCAGTTCGAGCACACGGTCGGCGTGACGGAGACAGGCGTCGAGATCTTCACGTTGTCGCCGAAGGGCTGGGACATGCCTTCGGCCGCCGGACCGGCCTGACGCCATGCGCGAGGCGTCCCCCCCGGACCTCATGGCCGGGGAGGACCACAGGCGCGGACACCGCCAGCGGTTGAGGAACCGCTTCCTTCGAGTGGGGTATCTCGCGCTTGAAGAGTATGAACTCCTTGAGCTGATCCTCTTCCGCTCCATCCCGCAGCGGGATGTCAAGCAGCTCGCGAAGGCGTTGATAGGGCGCTTCGGCTCCGTCCCGGAGGTGCTGGGCGCGCCGGTAGCGCGGCTGCTCGAGATGCCCGGGCTCGGTGAAGCGACGGCGACTGACCTCAAGATCGTCGAGGCGGCCGGTCTCGCGCTGGCAAAGGGGAAGGTGTCGAAGCGGACCGTGCTGTCCTCGTGGTCGGCAGTGATCGACTATTGCCGCGCGGCCATGGCGTTCTCGGACCGGGAGAGCTTCCGCATCCTGTTTCTCGATAAGCGCAACAACCTGATCGCCGACGAGGTGCAGCAGACCGGGACGGTGGACCACACGCCCGTCTACCCCCGGGAGGTGGTGAAGCGCGCGCTGGAGCTGTCGGCCTCGGCGGTGATCCTGGTGCACAACCATCCGAGCGGCGACCCGACGCCGTCCCAGGCCGACATCCGGATGACGCGCGAGATCGCCGACGCGGCGAAGCCGCTGGGCGTCGTGGTTCACGACCACATCATCGTGGGACGCCAGGGCCATGCGAGCCTGAAAGGCCTGGGGCTGTTCTGAACGGCCGCATCCGGATTTGCGCTAGCCCCGCGATCTCGCGCCCAAGGATCGCCCTCGCCTGCCCAAAAAACAGACATGACCTCCTCCTCGCCCTTCCTGCGAGCAAGTCCTTCCACTGGCACGGGCTTTGCGGTTAGGCTTCGGTCAGGTTCGCGACCGTATCGACCGGTCGCTTCGGGGGATCGGAATGGCTTTGGCCTTCGACGAGATGAACGGTACCGACGGCGCGATCCGCGAGGCGTATGTCGGTCTCAAGCAATGGCTCGACACGGTGCCGGCGGACCACATCGCGCTGCGCCGCAGCCAGGCGGAGCTGTTCTTCCGCCGGATCGGCATCACCTTCGCCGTGTATGGCGACGCCGAGGCCACGGAGCGGCTGATCCCGTTCGACATCATCCCCCGCGTGCTCACCAAGCCCGAGTGGACCAAGCTGGAGAAGGGTCTCATCCAGCGTGTCACGGCGCTCAACGCCTTCCTCGGCGATGTCTACGGCGCGCGCGAATGCCTGAAGGCGGGGATACTCCCCGAGGACCTGGTCTACCGGAACCCCGGCTTCCGCCCCGAGATGGCGGGTCGGCGCGTTCCGCACGACATCTATGTCCACATCGCCGGCATCGACATCGTCCGCGTCGATCCCGACACCTTCTACGTGCTGGAGGACAATGCCCGCACGCCGTCCGGCGTCTCCTACATGCTGGAGAACCGGGAGGTGATGATGCGGCTCTTCCCGGAACTGTTCACCGAGCACAGGGTCGCGCCGGTCGAGAACTACCCCGACAGTCTGCTGGCGACGCTGCGCTCCGTGGCGCCGCGCAACGCCTCGCGCGATCCGGTGTGCGTGCTGCTGACGCCGGGCCAGTTCAACTCGGCCTTCTACGAACACTCGTTCCTGGCCGACAAGCTGGGCATCGAACTTGTGGAGGGCTCGGACCTGTTTGTGCGCGACGACGTCGTCTTCATGCGCACCACGCAGGGTCCGCAGCGCGTCGACGTGATCTACCGGCGCATCGACGACGACTTCCTCGATCCCCTGGCCTTCCGGCCGGACTCGATCCTCGGCGTGCCGGGGCTGATGAGCGCCTACATGGCCGGCAATGTCACGCTGTGCAACGCGGTGGGCACAGGCGTTGCCGACGACAAGGCCGTCTACAGCTACATGCCGGAGATCATCCGCTTCTTCACCGGCGAGGAACCCATCCTCAACAACGTGCCAACGTGGCGCTGCCGTGAGAAGGACGCCCTGTCCTACGTGCTCGACCACCTGCCGGAACTGGTGGTGAAGGAGGTCAACGGCTCGGGCGGCTACGGCATGCTGGTGGGCCCCCACGCGTCGCGCCAGCAGATCGAGGAGTTTCGCCGCAAGCTGAAGATGGCGCCGGACGGCTTCATCGCGCAGCCGACGCTCGCGCTGTCGACCTGCCCAACCTTTGTCGCATCAGGCGTCGCGCCCCGCCATGTCGACCTGCGCCCCTTCGTGCTGTCGGGCTCCGACAAGGTGCGAATCGTGCCCGGCGGGCTCACCCGCGTCGCGCTCAAGGAAGGTTCGCTCGTGGTGAACTCCAGCCAGGGCGGCGGAACGAAAGACACGTGGGTGCTCGATGCTTAGCCGGACCGCCGACAACCTCTACTGGGTGTCCCGCTACATCGAGCGGGCCGAGTTCCTTGCGCGCGTCCTCGACGCGACGGCGCGACTGGCGACTCTTCCCGCCGCCTATGGCGGCGCCGGCAACGAATGGCGCAGCGCCGTCCTCACGGCGGGCGCGGCCGATACGTTCGACCAGCACCACGGCGCCGCCAACGAGCGGACGGTCTGCGAGTTCCTGGCGTTCAACCCGGACAATCCCTCGTCCATCCGCAACTGCTTCGAGATCGCGCGGTCCAATGCGCGGGCGGTGCGCACGGCTCTGACGGGCGAGATGTGGGAGGCGATCAACGGGGCCTATCTCGAATTGCGGAAATACGACTCGCAGAAGATGACGCGCGAGGAGTTCGCCCGCTTCCTCGAATGGGTGAAGTCCGTCTCGCTCGCCTTCGACGGTTCGGCCTACCGCTCCATGCTGCGCTCGGACGCGTACTGGTTCTCCCGCATGGGCGTCTACATCGAGCGCGCCGACAACACGGCCCGCATCCTGGACGTGAAGTATCACGTGCTCCTGCCCGAGACGGAGCGGGTCGGCGGAAGCCTCGACTACTTCCAGTGGTCCACGATCCTGCGCGAGGTCTCGGCGCTGACGGCCTATCACTGGGTTTACCGCGAGAGCCTGAAGCCGTGGCTCGTCGCGGACCTTCTGATCCTCAACCGGCAGATGCCGCGATCGCTGGCGGCGTCCTACGAGAACATCGTGCGCTTCCTCGACGAGATCGGCCGAAAATATGGCCGGCAGGGCCCTTCGCAGCGGCTGTCGCGCTCGATCCTCACGCGGCTTGAGAACACGACCATCGACGAGGTGTTCAAGACGGGCCTGCACGAGTTCATCGACAGCTTCATCGTGGACAACAACAAACTCGGCGCTGCCATCACCGACCAGTATCTCCTATGAGGGGGACGGCTCCGGCGACCGCGGTCGCCGCGGCGCCGTCCGCGACAGGGCCTCACCATGCGCATCCGCGTGTCCCACCAGACGGTCTACGACTATGCGCCGCCGGCGAAGTCGCTGATCCAGACGCTGCGCCTCACTCCACGCAACCATGACGGGCAGTTCGTCGTGCACTGGCGCATCGACGTCGACACGGATTCACGCCTGAACCCGGGCGAGGACGCCTTCGCCAACATCACGCACGGCCTTTCCGTGTCCGGCCCCGTCGAGCGGATGGCGGTCACGGTGGATGGCGAGGTCGAGACGCACGACACTGCCGGCGTGATCCGCGGCACCGTGGAGCGGTTCCCGCCCTCGCTGTTCCTTCGCGACACCCCTCTTACACTCGCCGACGAGGACCTCGGGGACTACGCACGGGCGGCGGCGGAGGCGGCAGGGGCCGACACGCTGACGCGCCTGCACGCGCTGAAGACAGCCCTGCACGAGGCGATGACGCTGATGCCGGCGACGCAGGGCACGGCCGCGGCCAATGCGGCGGCCGCCTTCGCGGCGCGCAAGGGCATGTCGCAGGACTTCGCGCACGCCTTCATCGCCGGCGCACGCCACGTGGGTATCCCGGCCCGGTTCATCAGCGGCTACCGCGCCGATCCCGACACCGATGCCGGCGGAACCAGCCATGCCTGGGCGGAGGCTCATGTGGAGGGCCTTGGATGGATTGCCTTCGACGCCGCGCACGACATCTGTCCGAGCGTCGGGCATGTCCGGGTCGCGATGGGCCTCGACGCCGACGGGGCGGCTCCCGTCCGGGGAACCCGCTTCGGCGGCGGACAGGAGTGGCTCGACGTGACGATCCGTGTGATGACCCAGAGCCAGTCGCAATCCTGACGCGTGCGACGGTATCGCAACCAGGACGGGGCCGACCAAGGAAAGCGTGACCGATGACTTACTGCGCCGGCATCCTCGTCCGCGAGGGCCTCGTGATGATCGCCGACACCCGCACCAATGCGGGCCTCGACAACATCTCGACCTTCCGCAAGCTGCACGTCTTCGAGCGTCCTGGCGAGCGCGTGATCGCGCTGGCGACGGCGGGAAATCTCTCGATTTCGCAATCAGTGGTGAGCTTCCTCACGGAGGGCATCGAGAACGACGAGACGGGCGAAACCGAGACGCTGCTCGCCGCGCCGACCCTGTTTCGCGCCGCGCAGCTCGTCGGACGGGCCGTGCACAAGGTGCGCGCGGTGGACGGGCGCAGCCTCGACGAGGCCGGCATCAAGTTCGACGTCTCGATCCTGATCGGCGGCCAGATCAAGGGGTCGGCGCCACGGCTCTTCATGCTCTACGCGGCGGGAAATTTCATCGAGTGCGGTATAGAGACCCCCTACCTGCAGATCGGGGAGCACAAATACGGCAAGCCGATCCTCGATCGCGCAGTGACCTACGGGACGAGTCTCGCGGATGCACTGAAGCTCGGCCTGATCTCGATGGATTCGACCATGCGCTCGAACCTCGGCGTCGGCCTGCCGATCGACATCGTCACCTTGCGGCGCGACGCGTTGGCGCCCGACCTGGTGCACCGGATCGAGGCCGGCGAGCCTTATTTCCACGACTTGCGCGAGCGCTGGTCGGCCGCGCTGCGCGCCGCACACATCGCCATTCCGCCGCCGCCCTATACGGCACGGACGGAGGTCTCCGGCACGTCCATCGAGGGCCGCAAAGGCAAGGACTGACATCCTCATTGGTCAAGGACGAAGACGCGTCAAGTCCAGAGAATACAACTATAAGTTGATGTTTGATCCGTATCGATGCGGATCGAATTCCTGTTGCGGAGCCATCGTACGGAAACTGATCGGTAGGGAAGCTGTGAGAATGATTACGCAGTCATTTTTCCCGGACCGATTGCATGACGCCGAGCAGCGGAGTGGTGGCACCCAGGGCGGCGACGGCCCGGATCGTCTGGCCCGTGGCCGGCATCCTGCTGTCAATGCTCTCGCTTGCCGTCGGCGGCCTGATCTGGACCGGCCAGCGCACCAATGAACTTGCCGTCGAGCGGCAGCGGATGCAGCTCGTCGGCGCCATCGAAAGCCGAAAGCGCCAGGCGCTGGAGGACCTCTCGCGCATCGCTGCCGCGCCTGGCACGCTCGAGTCGCTGCGCTGGCCGATGGATGCCGCAAGGGCGCAGCGCCAGATCGGCGCGCCCCTGGAAGACCACTTCGACTTCGAGGCCAGCTTCATCGTCACCCCCGAGGACTTCGTCGTCACCGGCCGCATCGACGGGCAGCCGGCCGACCAGCGCGCTTTCGCGATGCACCGCCCCCTGCTCGCAGGCGTCCTCGCGGACGTACGCGACCGGGTGGGGCAGCTCGCGCTGAGGCGCGACGGAAGGCTGGCCTCGGCGGTCAGTCCCGAGGCAGTCATGGCTGCGACGGGCGTCTCGCGGATCCTGCACGACGGCGTCAAGACGCGCATCGTCGTGGGAATGGCGTTGCCGGACGAAGCCAGCGCGCAGGGGGCCTTCGGCGGACTGGTCGCCGTCGCCACCCGGACCCTGACGGCCGAGGGACTGCGCGACGGCGCGCTGATGTCCGGCTTCGACGACCTGCGCATCGAGACGGGCCAGAGCGCCTCGCCAGCGTCCCTCTACATCGTCGGGCTCGAAGGATTCCGGAAGCCCCGCTTCGCGTGGACGCCGGAACGCCCTGGCGACAGCGTGATGGAGCACGTCTTCCCCTCCATCATGATCGCCCTGCTGGCGATCGGGGTCTTCTCCGCCTTCATGTTCGCCCATGTGCGTTTCGTGACGACGGATCTGGTCAACCGGGAGGCGCAGGCCAACCACCTCGCGCATCACGATCCGCTCTCCGGCCTGCCCAACCGCGTGAATTTCACGAAACGGCTCGACAGCGAGCTGTCGCGGATCCGCGACAGCAGCGAGAGCGTCGCCGTGCTGTTCCTCGATCTCGACCGCTTCAAGGAGGTCAACGATACGTTCGGGCACGGCGCAGGCGACGAGCTCATCCGCCAGGTCGCCCGGCGCCTCGCCGACACGCTGCGTGGCGCCGATATGCTGTCGCGCTTCGGCGGCGACGAGTTCGCGATCATCCAGACCCGCGTCAGGGGTCCGAGCGACAGCGCCGCCCTGGCCCAGCGCGTGCTGGAAGCCGTACAGGCGCCGTTCCATGTCGGCGCCGGAGAGGTGACCATCGGCGTGTCGATCGGCATCGCGATCGCGCCCAGCGACAGTCGCGAACGCGATCGCCTGATGAAGCTCGCCGACCTTGCCCTCTACCGGGCCAAGAACGAGGGCCGCAACCGGTACAGCTTCTTCGAACTCGGCATGGACGATGCGCTTCGTCTGCGCAAGGCCGTCGAGGACGACCTGCGCGACGCGATCTCGCGCAACGAACTGGATATCGTGTACCAGCCGCAGTTCTCCGCCGACGGGCGTAAGGTACTCGGCGTCGAGGCTCTGGTGCGCTGGAACCATCCCATCTATGGACCGATTCCGCCGGCCAACTTCATCCCGATCGCCGAAGAGCGCGGTCTCGTCGGGTTGCTCGGAGAATGGGTGCTGCGGCAGGCGTGCCGGGACGGCCGCCGCTGGCCCGGCATCAGCGTCGCGGTGAACGTCTCGCCGATCCAGTTCCGCCATCCTGACTTCGTCGAGACGATCGCGCGCATCGTTTCCGAGGAGGAGATGGACCCTGGCCGCGTCGAACTGGAACTCACGGAAGGCGTGATCGTCGAGGATGCCGACACGGCGGAAAACGCCATGATGGAGTTGCGCGCCCGCGGCTTCCGCTTCGCGCTCGACGATTTCGGCACCGGCTATTCGTCGCTGATCTATCTGCGGCGTTTCGCCTTCGACAAGATCAAGATCGACCGGTCTTTCCTGGAATCCATGGAGTCGACGGGGGAGAGCGCAATCCTCGTCCACTCGGTGGTGCATCTGGGCCGTGCGCTGGGCCTCACCGTGACCGCCGAGGGCGTGGAAACGCTGGAGCAGCAGCGCTTCCTTCAGGCCGTGGGGTGCCACCAGTTGCAGGGCTACCTTTTCTGTCGGCCCATTCCTGCAGCCGAGATCCACGATCTTCTCGCCAACCCGGCCGACGTGCTGCGTAATCGCGCGCGTGCCGTCGCCTGACGATCAGAGCATCGCCTCGGCGCCGGCCACCAGCGCCACGATGAAGCCGAGGCTGAGGCTCGTACCGATCGAGCCGACGATCAGGCCGCCGATGACGACATAGCCATCGCGCTCGACGAGCCCGAGCCCGACGAGGGCAATGCCGAGCCCGAGCGGGATCTGGCCGATGATCGGGGCGGCGAAGACCAGCGCCAGCGAGAAGGCGAGCAGCGCGATCCCGATCAGCCGCATGGCCCGATCCGACGCCAGAATGCCGAACCGGGGGCGCGCCACCCGCTCCAGCTTCTGCAGCCAGGGAACGGCGCGTGCGGCCGCCCGCTCCACGTCCTTGCGGGCGAGGCTGCGATCCAGCAGCCGCTGGGGAAGCCAGGGCTGCGGGCGTCCTGTCAAGATCTGCACCGCAACCAACGCGAGCAGAATGCCGCAGATCAGGGGGATCGGCGGCGGCATGGGCAGGCAGTTTGGCAGGGCCAGCACGACGATCAGCAGCGAATAGGCACGCTCGCCCAGAGCGCTCACGACCTCCCGGACCGTGATGCGGTCGGCGTGCTGACGCGCGGCTAGGCCGGCCAGGATCTCTGAGGTCTTCAGTGCAGCGGCCGACATGACACCATTACGCGAGGGAACCGTCCCCGGAAGGACGCCCGATGGTGTACCGCACACCAGCTTTGCGGCCAAGCCGTGTCGGCCCGGGCGCAACCGTCGCCGCCGCGGGACGCCAGTCGCCCGCAGGTGTCCTTTTTCCCTCGCGCGGGCGCGGGCGGGCCCGCAGCGCCTAGTGCAGCCGGAACTCGCCCGACCGCAGCGTCAGTTCGGCCGGCTTCAGGAGCTTGGCATGGGCCACACGCACGGAGTGGAGCGGTCCCTCGAGCGACGATTGCCAGAAACTGAGGAAGCCGTTCAGCACCGGAAAATCCGGAGCCACGTCGTAATCCTGCCAGACATAGGTCTGCAGCAGCGCCGGGAAGTCCGGCAGTCGATAGAGAATCCGCGCGGTCGTCAGGCCGTAGCCGTTGAGCTGCTTGATGAAGTCCGGCGAAACCATGAACCCTCCTTCCCTCCGGGAAGGCGAAGGCTCAGGGTCTGCCCCGAGCCGCCCCGGAGAATGCACCACGGGGATGATGGTTCACGATCCTGGACGACTTGTAAATTCCCCTTCAAGATCAATTGATTGGCAGCAAAGATGAAAGAGTGCTGACGATCTCGGCGTGCAACGGACTTCATATACAAGGGAAAGTTTCGGGTTCTCGCCGGCGCAACTCTCGCCAAACAACCCGCCCGACCGTGGACTCCGCGGTCGCAACCTCCGGCCTAGCCTTTGGTTCGAAGGGTCGAGCGCCCACCATCGACCCCGATGACCTGCCCGGTAATCCAGCCCGCCTCTTTCGAAAGAAGAAGGGCGGCCAGAGGGGCAATGTCGGCCGCCTCCCCGAGACGCTGTGCCGCATGCATCTGCGCGATCGCGCCCGCCATCGCCTCATTGGCCGTGAGCGGCGCGGCCAAGGCTGTGCGGATGAGCGAAGGGGCAATGCAGTTCACCCGAATCCTTGGTGCCAGTTCGGCCGCCAACGCGAGCGTCAGTCCCTCGACAGCGCCCTTGGCCATGGCGACCGAGGCGTGAGCCGTAAAGCCCTGCGCCACCGCGACCGTCGAGAAAAGCAGGATCGAGGCTTCGCCCTCCTGCTTCAGCCCCGGCAGCGCCGCCTGTACGGCGCGCGCGGCGCCGAGCGCGTTGATGCGGAAGTCCCGCTCGAAATCCGCATCGGTCAGTCGGCCGATCGGCTTCAGGTTGATGGTGCCTACGGCGTAGCACAGGCCGGACAAGCGGCCGCCGCCCGCGGCGGTCGCGTCCGCAACGGCACTGCGAATCGCATCGGGATCCTCGACGTCAGCCACGCTGTAGCCGGCCCCGAGCTCGGCCGCCGCCGCGCGCAGCTTGGCCTCGTCGCGGGCCACGAGATGAACCGCCCGCCCCTTCTGACGCAGCGCGGCCGCTGTCGCCCCGCCGATCCCGCCCGTCCCGCCGAAAACCACCACCGGAGCCGTCATGCGCCTGCCCTTCCCATGCCATCGAGGCTCCG
>JAIYAB010000075.1 GCA_027489275.1 Hyphomicrobiales bacterium | reverse complement strand
GGCTACTCGCTCCAGCTCATCGCCACCCTGCCGCGGGCGAAGTTCGTGGAGTTCAACGTCAGCCAGAGCAGCCTCACCCGCGGCGTGACGCGGGGCGCGCCGTTCCGGCTCGAGCCCGACGGCACGGTGCTGATCCCCGACGGGCCGGGCATCGGCGTCGAGGTCGACATCGATTTCGTCAACGCCCACCGCGCCAACTGAGGGCCGCCATGACCGAGCGTGCGATCGTCCGCCCTTCCGGCCTCGACCTCGAGAGCCCCGGCCGCCGCGACTACCACGTCGCCCTGGAGCACGACTCGATCTGGGGCGACCACCTCATCCCGCTCACCGTTTTCGTCGGTCCCGAGGCGAAGACCGGGCAGGGGCTCGTCGCCTTCGGCTCGAACCATGGCAACGAGTACGAAGGCCCGATGGCGCTGCGCCACCTCATGGACGAGATCGCGCTGCCGGACGTGCGCGGCCGCATCATCCTGATCCCGGTGCTGAACGTCGCGGCCTTTCGCGCCGGCACGCGCGATTCCACGCTCGATGACCGCGTGAACCTCAACCGCGCTTTCGTCGACGGCGCGGGCCGCATCCCCGGCATCGCCGGCATCACCCACCGCATCGCCGACTTCGTGCGCACGACGATCTGGCAGCATGTCCACGTCGTGCTCGACCTGCACGCCGGCGGGCAGGTGGCGCGCTTCGCGCCGGGCGCGAGCTTCCACCCCATCGCGGACGCCGCGCAGAGCCGCCTCATCGAGGAGACGGCGCGCTGGTTCGGCACGCCGCTCGTCATCACCTACCAGAACGAGACGCCCGGCCTGCTCACCAGCGAGGCCGAGCGTCTCGGCAAGATCACCGTCGGCACGGAGCTCGGCTGGGGCGGGGCGGTCAGCCACGAGGGCGTGCGCTACGGCCGCCAGGGCGTCCGCGCCGCGGCGATCCATCACGGCCAGCTTGCCGGCTCGATCGGGAAGATCGCGCACCATGCCGACGGGACGCAGCGCATGGTGGCCATGGTCGACCGCGCCTGCTTCACCGTCGCGCCCTTCGCCGGCCATTATGAATCGCTGATGGCCTGCGGCGCCGCCGTGAAGGCCGGCGAGCCGGTGGGCCTGCTTCACGATTTCGAACGCATCGACCTGCCGCCCTGGCCCGCGCGCGCCGGCGTGGACGGCGTCGTCATCGCGCAGGCCTGGGCCGCGCCCGTTCTGCAGGGGCAGCACATCGTGGTCACTGGGGTCGTGGCGGACTGATCCGCCCCGCCCGTCAGTCCGCCGCCACGGCCGATGCGGCGGGGAGCGTGACGTTGGTCAGCCCCTCGTTCATGTCGCCCGTGCGCATCACCGCGATCGGGTTGGCGAAGTTGCCGGGGAAGACCGTCGGCTCGACCGGCGTCACCGCCATCGTTGCGGCGAGCGCCGCCGCCACGTCCTCGCCCAGGCGGTGGTCCATGGTGGCCGCGCCGACGGACGACACGTCGATGCGCGGATGGTGGAACGCCTCCTCCAGCGATACGCCGCCGTCCACGAGGTAGGACGTGACCTGCACCACCGCCGGCAGGATCTTGCGGCCGCCGGAGGCGCCCAGCGCGAACCACGGCACGCCGCCGCGCGTGGCGATGACGGGGCACATGTTCGTCAGCGGCCGACGGCCGGGCGCAATGCTGTTGGGGTGGCCGGGTCGCGGATCGAACCACATCATGCCGTTGTTCATCAGGATGCCCGTCCCGGGCAGCACGACGCGCGAGCCGAAGCGCGACAGCAGCGTGTTGGTGAGGGAGACCATCCCGCCGTCGGCATCGACCACCGAGACGTGGGTCGTGCAGCCCTTGCCCGGCAGGTCCTCCTCGCCCATGCCGGCGAGCCGCTCGGCATAGGCGTCCGACAGCGCGCGCGCCACCGCCGCCACCGCCGCCGCGTCCGGCGGGCCGGGCCGTCGCGGGGACAGCGCGGCGAAGGTGCGCGCCAGCGTTCCCCCCGCGAAAAGGCCGGGCATGGCGTGGATCACCGCTTCGCCGCGCGCAACGGCGAGCGGCGTCGCCGTGCGGGCGCCGTAGCGCGCAAGGTCGTCAGCGGTGATCGCGCTGCCGCCGCGGCGCAGGTCGGCGACGATCGCCGCGGCGAGGTCGCCGCGGTAGAAATCCTCCCAGCCCGCCTCGGCGAGGCGTTCCAGTGTTGCGGCAAGCGGGTCGAGGTCGAGCATGACGGGCGTCTGCATCGAGGTCGAGACCGGCGGCAGTCCCCTCGGCAGGTAGCGGCGGGCGGCTGCCGGGTCGTCGCGGAGTTCGTGTGCCTCGACGGCGATGTTGAGCGTGCTCCACCAGTCGACGCGGTGACCGGCACGCGCGAGGGCAATAGCCGGGGCGACGACGTCCCGCCACGGCAGCCGGCCATGTCGGCCATGGGCGAAGCCGAGCCCGGCCACGGAGCCGGGCACGACGATGGACTCATAGCCGCGCACGTTGCGATCCTCGACCACGCCAGGCCAGCCGAACAGGTCCTGCCGGCCCGCTTCGCCCGTCAGCGCGTAGCGGCCCGGGTCGATGCCGCGCGCGGCGACGGGGCCGAAATCGACGGCTACGGGCTCACCTCCCGCCGGGTGGACGATCATCGCGCCGATGCCGCCGATGCCGCTCATCCAGGGTTCGGCGACCGTCAGGGCGAGCGCGGTCGCCACGGCGCCGTCGATCGCGTTGCCGCCGGCCCGCAGGATCTCGGCGCCAGCATCCGCCGCGATACGGCTCTGCGAGGCGACGACCCCGGCCTTGCTGCGCGTGGTGGGCTTGGCGACCACCCAGTGTTCGACGGTCGGGATCATGGTCTGGCTCCGGTGTACGACGCGCAGGGTAGCGGGTCGCGCAGCCCGGATCACGTGCGCGATGTCGGGGGCAGGGTCGCAGCCCTTGCGGCTCAGGCGGCGGTTGCGGCGACGTCGCCGCGAGCCGACAAGGGGGTGAAGACGGATCTGATCTGGGGCAGTGGTCCCGGTCGGCCGAAGAGCCAGCCCTGGCCGATATGGCAGCCGAGGAGCCCGGCCGCCGCGCTCTGCTCCGGCGTCTCGATTCCCTCCGCCACGACCTCGAGATCGAGCGCCCGGGCGATGGCCGTGACCGCCTGCACGATGGCGACGGAATGCGCGTCCGCCGGCAGGTCGCCGACGAAGGACTTGTCGAGCTTCACGACCTTGATCGGGAAGCGCTTGATGTAGGCCAGCGAGCAGTAGCCGGTGCCGAAGTCGTCCAGCGCAAGGCCAACGCCCAGCGCGCGCAGGCGCTCGAGCTCCTGGCCGACGACTCTTTCGTCGCGGACGAAGGTGCCCTCGGTGATCTCGAGATGCAGCCGGGCCGGATCGAGGCCCGTTTC
Organism: Hyphomicrobiales bacterium; assembly: GCA_027489275.1. Lineage (GTDB taxonomy): Bacteria > Pseudomonadota > Alphaproteobacteria > Rhizobiales > Beijerinckiaceae > Alsobacter. Next base: position 2,349 of record JAIYAB010000075.1, on the reverse strand, counting down.
CTTGAGCACCTTCTCGACGGTACGGGAGAAGTCGCCGGTGGCGAGCTGCGCCGGGGCGACGTTCACGGCCACCGTCGCGGCGGCGGGCAACTCGGTCGCATCGCGACAGGCACGGCGCAACACCCATTCGCCGATCACGAGAATCAGCCCCGTCTCTTCCAGGACGGGCACGAAGACCGCCGGCGACACCAGGCCGCGATCGGGATGGCGCCAGCGCAGAAGCGCCTCCACGCCACACGGGGTTCCGGTCCCGAGCCGGACCTGCGGCTGGTACCAGACCTCGAATTCGTCGCGCAGCAGCGCCCCGGCGATGTCACGCGCCATGGCGTCGCGTTCGCGCCGCGCGGCGGCGAGGACTTCGGAATAGTCGCGCACGGTCGTCCCGCTGGTTCCCTTGGCCTCGGCCAGCACGAGGCCGACTCGGGTCAGGATCTCGTCGGGGCCGATGCCCGGGGGCCATGTGGCGTGCGAGATGCTGGCCGACAGGACGATCCGGACGCCGTCGACGTCGAACGGCACCGAGACGGCGTCGCCGATCCGCCGCGCCAGGTCGAAGCTGTCGGGGGTCTCCACGATCAGGGAGAACTCGTCGCCGCCCGTCCGCGCCGCGAACGACGTCGCATCGGCCGCGGCCACGATCCGTTGCGCGACCGAGCGCAGAAGCTCGTCGCCCTTGCGCTGGCCGAGGTCCTCGTTGATCCGCCGGAACGTGTCGAGGTCAATTCTGATCACCGCGCGGTACGCGGCGTCCCGACCGGCGTCCCGCTCCATGCGTTGCAGGAAGTTCTGCCGGTTCGGCAGGCCCGTCAGCGTGTCGTAGAGGGCGAGCTGGGCGATGCGTTCCTGTGCCGCCACCGCCTCGGTGACATCGCTGAAGGTGACGCAGACGGCGTGAATCGGCTCGCCCCCCTCCGCCTGCACGGCCTCGGAGACGGAGGCCGTGAAGGACAGCACGCGCGGCGCACGGGCGGGGTCCGCGTCGTCGCGTTCCTGCCCCTGCCGGGTTGCGCCCGGCCCGTCCTCGTCGCCGAACGTCGCCGCACTGAGGAGGCAGGGCGGTAGCACGGCCGAGATGGGCCGCCCGATGGCGGCGGCCTCGTTTGGTAGACCCAGCAACTGCATCGCCGAGCGGCTGATCGCGACGATGGAACCGGCCCGGTCGGCCACCACCACGCCCGCGACACTGTCGGCGATCACCCGGTCGAGGATCGCCTGCACGCGGCCCTTCTCCCGGTTGGCGGCCAGCCACAGCACGCGCCGCCGCCGCACCTCGCAGGCGACGGAAACGCCTGCCATCGCGAGGCAGGCGAGGTGCCATGGAATGGTTTCTACCACTACGGCAGTGCGGGCCTGGAGCACGACGGCAGCCGTCTCCACGGCGGCAATGACGATCGCCGCGGCGAGGGCGATCCAGCCGAACCCGATCGTCCACAGGGCGAGAAGGCCGGTCGCCATCAGCACCGCGAGTCCGGCGAGGCGGAACTCCCAGCCGGTGCGTACGAGAACCCGGTCCTGCAGCAACGTCTCCAGTCCGACGGCCTGCAGAAGCGCTCCCGGCATCGCCGCGCTCACCGGCACGTGGAAGAAGTCGTGCAGCGAAGAGGCCGACGAGCCAACGATGACTTTCTTGCCCGCGAGGCGCGCCGTGTCGACGCTCCCGTCAAGCAGCGAACTCACCGAGACGCGATCGATCCTGTCGTGGCGGATCGAGTAGTCGACGAGAAAGCCGCCGGATGCGGGATAGGCCTTCCCGGCGAGGAGGGGGGCGAGACCCGGCATGGCCCGGTCCCCTGCCATTCCGCCGAACAGCATGGTCCGCACGGCGCCGTCCGGATCGACGATGACGTCGACAAGCGCCGGCCATGCGTGATTCTGGAATCGCCCGAGCGGCTCGACCACCGACAGCGCCGTCTCCTGCGCCGTCGCCATCTGGCGGAAGCTCGCGAGGATGACCCCGCCGCCGAACCGCTCCAGCGCGGCCTCGAAGGCGGCATCACCGGCCTCGTCGGAGCGCGAGCTGAAATCCACGTCCATCGCCACGTCGGCCGCCCCGGCGTCATGCAGCCGGTCGAGGATGCGCGCGTGAACGTCGCGCGGCCAGGGCCAGACGCCCACCGACGCGATGCTCTTCTGGTCGATGTCGAGGAGCACGACGCGGCCCGTCGGCTCACGCTGTGTCACGAAGAAGCGGAAATCGGTCGCGAAGGTCGAGAGGGGCCTGAGAAGCCCCGAGAAATCGAGCCCGGCAATGGCGAGATACAACACCACGAGCGCGGCTGCCGACATCAGCCGCAAGGCGTCGTCGGTCGATCGCGTCTCGCTCGCGCTGTCGGTCATCGCCGTGGCCCG
>JAIYAB010000275.1 GCA_027489275.1 Hyphomicrobiales bacterium | reverse complement strand
GATAGATGACGTCCGTCTTCGTCGGAGGGATGAACCCCTCGTACACGACCTTCGCCCCCATTGTGTCCTTATAGAACGCGAGCGACTTGCCGAGGTCGCGGATGACGATGCCGAAGTGGTTGAGTTCGTTGATCACGGGCGGGTCCTCGCCGTTGGAGACTGTGGTCAGCGCGCGAAGCGGGTCGGCGTGACCGTGATGTCGGGGATGTGCAGGCTGGCAGGCCGCTCGATGAGCCACACGACGATGTCGGCGATGTCCGCGGCGCGGATCATCGTGCTGCGGCGGACCGCGTCCGGCGGCTCGATCTTGTGCGACCAGATGTTGGTGTCGACGGGACCCGGGCTCACCGAGCTCACGCGGATGCCGGTCCCCCGGTACTCGTCGATCAGCGTCTCCGTGAGCGCCCGGACGCCGAACTTCGATGCCGCGTAGACGCCGACCCCGGCCTTCGCTGCGTATGCGGCCGTCGACTGGATATTGACGACGGCGGCGTCGGGGGACGCTTCCAGGTGCGGCAGCGCGGCGCGGCACATCAGGTAGGTGCCGGTGAGATTAATGTCGATGATGCGACGCCATTCCGCGACGTCGCTCTGCACGAGGCGGCGGCTCGCCCGCATGCTGACGCCCGCGCTGTTGACCAGCACGTCAAGCCGGCCGTGCCGCTCGATCGTGCCCCCGACGGCGGCGGCCACGTCGACTTCCTCCCGGACGTCGCCGGGGATCGCACTGACGCACGCGCGCAGCGGATGGTCGAGTTGCGCCACGGACGCGGCCAGCCGCTCCGCGTCGCGCGCCATCGCGACGACCCGGTAGCCGCGCGCCGCGAAGGCGGCGACGGTGGCCTGTCCGATGCCGAGACTGCCGCCGGTGACGAGGACGACCCTGTCCGTGCTCATCCCTTCACCGCCCCTTCACTGAGCCCCCGCACCAGTGCCTTCTGGGCGATCGAGAACACGATCAGCGCCGGCAGGCTCATCACCGCCGAGGCCGCCATCAGCTCGCCCCAGCGAATGCCGTTCTCGTCGATGAAGAAGGCGAGCGCCACCGAGAGCGGCCGCTTCGAAAGGCCGTTGGTGAAGACCAGCGCGAACAGGAACTCGTTCCAGGCGATGATGAAGGAGTACATGGCGACCGCAGCCAGCGCCGGCTTCGACATCGGGATCACGATGAGCCACAGCAGCTGCGGCAGCGAGCAACCGTCGACGACGGCGGCTTCCTCGATCTCGACGGGGATGTTGTCGAAGAAGCCCTTCAGCATCCAGATCGCGACCGGGAAGATCGCCATCAGGTAGACCAGGATGAGCCCCTGGTAGGTGTTCATCATGTCGAGGTTACGCAGCGTCACGAAGAACGGGACGATCACGACGACGCGCGGGAAGAGCTTGGTGAACAGCAGTGACCAGAGCAGCGTGTCGCGGCCGGGAAAGCGGTAGCGCGAGAAGCCGTAGGCGCCCAGCACGCCGACCACGAGGGCGATCACGGTCGTGCAGGTGGCGATGATCAGCGTGTTCAGGAAGCTCTGGAACAGCGCCGCGTTGTTGAAGACGGCGATGAAGTTCTCGAACGTGATCGGCGAAGGAATCCACACCGGCGGGAAGGCGTAGACCGCCTCCTTCTCCTTCAGCGCCGTGCTGATGCCCCAGGCCAGCGGCAGCACGCTGAACGCCACGAACACGAGCGCGAGAGACACGATGCCGGAGCGATAGAACCCGGTCCGCCAGGCGCGCCGGCGCGAACGCGATGCGGCACTCATACTCGGGCTGCCCGGTCCGTCGGCGTCGAGGACCGTCATGCGACCTCCTTGCGCTGGCGTTGTGCCGCCTTGTTGGCTGCGCCGTAGAAGACGAACATCACAAGCACGGCGATGAACATGAGGACGCTGAGCGCCGAGGCGCCGCCGAGATTGAATGCCGTGAACGCCGTCTTGTAGATCTCGAGGCCCCAGATCTGAGTCGCCTTCGCCGGTCCGCCGCCGGTCATTATCACCAGCGTGTCGAAGGAGTTCAGCCCGCTGACGATTTCGAGGATGAGCGCGACCAGCAGGACAGCCTTGAGCGATGGCAGCGTGATGTAGCGGAACTGCTGCCAGGCGTTCGCCCCGTCGATGCGGGCGGCCTCGTAGAGCTCCTGCGGGATTCCCTGCATGCGCGCGAGGATCAAGAGCATGACGAACGGATAGCCCGCCCAAGTGTAGGCGATGATCACCGCCATCATCGCCGTGTCGGGATGGCCGAGCCAGTTGAGCGCCCAGCTCTCGAGTCCCCAGGAGCGCAGCGTCTGGTTGAGGACGCCGGAATCGGTCTGGAAGATCCAGCGCCAGAGGTTGGCGCCGACGACGGACGGGATCGTCCACGGCAGGATCACGAGCACCCGCAGCCAGACGATGCCCGGGACCCGGGCGTTGAAGACCATGGCTGCGGCGAGGCCGAGCGCGATGCGGCACACGACGATGCCGACGACCCAGATCAGCGTGCGCTGGACGAGCGGCCACGTGTCGGGGTTCGACAGGATTCGCGCAAAGTTGTCGAGGCCTACGAAGGTGGTGCGGAAGCTCGGAAGCTGGACCTTGTTGACGCTGAAATACACCGTCTGCACGACGGGGTAGACCATCATCAGCGCAATCAACAGCACGGCCGGCAGGACGAGGAGGTAGCCGGGCGCCCACGCGTTCCAGCGCGCCCGCCAGCTCGGCTTGTGCCGCGCCGGCGCCTCGGCCGGCCTGCCGCCGAGCCGGCCCGGGCTGGCCTGCAGCAGGCTCACCGGATGAGTCCGGCCATGGCGCGCGCGAAGTGCGGCACTGCGACCTCGGCATTGGCGATCTCGGGGTGCCAGCCCTTCTCCCACTCGAAATGGAGGAACCCGTCGTAGCCGGCGGCGGCGAGCACGTCGACGAAGGACGCGACCGGAACGGTGCCTTCCCCGGTGAGAGCGAAGTCGAAGCCCGAGCGGTCGGCCTTGAAGGAATCCTTGACGTGCACGTGCCGCACGCGTGGCCCGATGGCAGACCAGCTCATGGCAGCGCTCTCGCCGTGCCGATGGGTGTGCAGCGTGTCCCACAAGACGCCGAGCTGGTCGCTCGCGCCGCGCGCATAGAGATCGAGGACGCTGGCGGAGGTGGAGAAATCGTCGTGCGTCTCAAGGACGCTTTCGACGCCCTCGTTCGCCGTGAGCTCGGCCACCTCGCCGAGCCCGCTCGCGATGGCGTCGAGCGTTGCTTCGCGGTCCTGCGACGGCGGCAGCGGCCCGCCGAACACGCGCATCATCGGCGCCCCGAGGCCGCGCGCGATGGCCGCGCCGGTCCGCGCCGCCAGCAACTGCTGCGCGCGGACGGCGGGGTCGAGCGCATTCATCCGCACGCTTGTGCCGATGACGACGACCTTCAGCCCAGCGTCTTCGAAGCGCGCGCGTGTCTCGCCGATCCGGCCCGGCGACAGCTCGTCGAGGCCGGCTATATCCACAGTGCCGCGAAGGAAGCGGATCTCGATGCCCTCGAGGCCCGTCGCCCGCGCGAGGGCGATCACCTGATCGACGTCGTAGGACGGACAGGCGATGGTGCTGAAGCCCAGTCGGATCACGGCGACGTCCTCTCGGAAGGGGAAAGGCCGGGCGGCGACACGCCCCGCGCCGTATCGGCAGGCGATGTCCGGGCGCCGTGCGCCCGGACGGGCCTCACGCGTTTTCCGCGATGATTTTCTTGATCTCCGCCGCCGCGGCGTCCGCCGCCTGCTGCGGCGAAAGCTGCTTCACCAGTACCTTCTGGAGGTTCGTGATCAGCGCCGTCTGCATCTCGAACCAGCCCGCGACGGCCGGCACCGAGCGAGCGAACGGCTCCGCCTCGACGAAGATGTCCCACTTGGAGGCGTTCCACGGCGGCAGCTTGCGTGCCTTCAGGCTCGCCGGGAAGCGATTCATGACCTGCGCTTGGATCTCCGGGCGGCACAGCCAGGCCAGGAACAGCTTGGCGGCATCGGGGTTCTTCGCGCCGACCGGCACGCCCATCGTCCAGCCGCCCGCGCGGTTGATCTTGTCGGGCGACAGCACCGCGCCCCACTTAACGTTCGGCTTCTGAAGCAGCGCGTCGAACGTGTTCGAGGAGCTGGAAATCAGGCCGAGCTTGTTGGCTTCGAACAGGGGCATGAGGTCGCGCGTCGTCGAGAAGTTCGGCGTGCCTTCCGGCGCGACGCCGTACTTCACGTAGAAATCCGACCAGTAGGTGATCGCCTTGACGCTGGCGGGCGTGTTTATCGCCGGCGCCTTGTTGTCCTTCGTGAGGAAGTCGCCGCCGAAGTGCCACAGGATCGGGCAGAACAGCGAGAGCACATTGGACGGATCGCTTGCGTCGGCCGGCACGCCGATGCCGTACTGCTCGCCCTTGATCGTCAGCTTCTGCGCGATCTGCAGCAGGTCGTCATGCGTCCAGCCCGCCGTGGGATAGGGCACGCCGGCGCGGTCGAAAACCGTCTTGTTGTAGTAATAGACCTCGGGCCCGCCGCGGGCGGGAATGGCGTATTGGGCATCCTTGAAGCGGCCGGCCAGCCAGACCGCCTGCGATATGTCCGAGACGTCGAGCTTCGCTGCCACGTCGTCGAGTTTCTGCAGCAACCCTTTGGCAGCGACGGTCGAAACCCACGTGCTGTCGAGGTCGATCACGTCGGGCGGTGTCCCGCCCAGCGCGGCAGTGGTGAACTTGTCGAGATAGCCGTTGATGGGAAGCGGCTCGAACGCAAGCTTCACGTCCGGATAGTCGGCCTCCCAGAGCTTCTGGGTGATGGGAACCTGGGGCGCCCACCAGCTGCCCACCCAGATGGTCACCGTGCCGCGCGGCTTCGTCTGCGCGGCCAGCGAACCGGGCGCCGCCGCCGCAAGGCCGGCTGCCAGCATACCGCCGAGAACCTGCCTCCGATCGTGCCTGAACGGATCGTCCATGGTGTCTCTCCCTCGCCTTCGTCGTTGACCCGTCCTTGATGGACGATGGCCCGGCGGTCGCAGTAAGCGGCCGCAAAGACTTTAGAACGCAAAGATGCAACCGATTGCCATGCCTGTCAAACCCTTCGACGACGGCGACGATACGAACGGGGTCGTCTCGTGGCGGACCCGGCCGAAGCCGCGTCCGACGGCGGAAGCGGCCCTCAGGAGGCGCCCGTCAGCGTGTATCCAGCCTCGCGCGCCGCGGCGCGGAGATAAGCGAGGTCGCCGGCGATGCGCGCTTCGAGGGGACTATCGGTTGTGAAGTTCTCGACCGTCACCCACCCCTCGTATCCCACCTCCTGCAGCGAGCGCATGTAGGACTTCACGTCGCCCAGCCCCGACGCCAGCGGCGCCCACGACCATGCCCAGTCGACCGTGCCGTCGGCCTGAGGCGGCCCCGGTTTCCACACCGCATTCTTCACGTGGACGTGGGCAAAGTAGGGGCCCAGCATCGCCATCCCTGGCGTGTAGGTGTTCAGGCCCTCGCGTCCCTCGATCGTCATGTTGCCGAGGTCGTGGATCACACCGACCGTCTCCGGATCGATGCCGTCCAGCATACGGAGTGCGGCAGACGACGTCGAAACCACATTGCCGTGATGAATCTGGATCAGCGCCTTGACTCCGTGGCGCCGCGCGATCATCGACACCGCGGCGATATCGGCGCGGGTCTGCTTGAAGATGGCGTCGTAGCTGCTGCCTGGCGGCACTTTCGGCACGGCCACGCGGGCCCGCCGTGCGCGGAGCCTTGCCGTCGCGGCCAACAACGACTCGACCTCCGCATGGTCGGCGACGGAGGCATAGCCCGCGATGCCGGCATGCTCCAGCCCGGCGCCCTGCGTCGCCGCGGCGACGTCGGCGGCGAGGTCGGCCAGCCCCGTGAGCGGAAACGTCGCGCGGTTGCCGGCCCAGAACCCCGGCTCGGCGGACGGCTTCTGGTCGACGACGCGCCATTCGACGCCGTCCCAACCCTGTGCCTTCAAGCGGCCGGCGAGTTCGAGCGGCGTCCACTCCGGCGTCGAGCCGCTGAAGAGCGCGAATTTCATGGTGACCTCCCCTGTCGGACCGCATGCCGGGGCGGGTGCCGACGAAAGTGCGGCCCGCCTGCTTTGCATTGCGCCGGAACGACACTATTCTCGATGCAAACACACTGGCAAGCGTTTGCCATTCGAGGATCCGCATGCGCAGACCCGGCAACGTCCCGCGGGACAAGGTCACCATCTCAGACGTCGCACGGCGCGTCGGCGTCGCGACGTCGACCGTCTCGCGCGCACTGACCCGTCCCGGCCGCGTCAGCGAGGGCCTGAGGGAACGGGTCATCGCCGCGGTGGCGGAGCTCGGCTATCACCCCAACCCGCAGGCCCGCTCGCTCACCTCCGGGCGCACCGGCTGCATCGCGCTGATGGTCCACGACGTGGTCAACCCGTACTATCTCGGCGTGATCCGCGGAACGCAGACGCAGTTGCGTGCGCGCGGCTACCGGCATCTGCTCGTCGACCTCGAGAACTCGGAGGACATCGAGAACGACGCGCTGGCCGAACTGCCGGCCTCCGTGGACGGGCTCATCGCCATGGGCGCGCACGCGCCGGACGAGCTGCTGGTCGACATCGCGCAGCGCGTCCCGCTCATCGTCATCAACCGCGAAATCGAGGGCGTGCCGAGCGTCGTGGTCGACACGCCTTCGGCGCTCGTCGAGGCACTGGAGTACGTTGTCTCACTCGGACACCGGCGGATCGCCTATGCGGCAGGCCCGAAGCCCTCCTGGTCGAGCCGGATGCGCTGGGCAGCGATCGAGGCAGCGTCGATCCGCCTCGGCGTCGAATGCCTACGGCTCGGGCCGTTCGCCCCCGGCGGGCAGTCCGGAGCGGCCGCCGCCGACGCCGTGCTCCATTCCGGCGTCACCGCCTGCATCTTCTTCAACGACATGCTCGCGATCGGCGCGCTGAAACGCTTCGCCGCGCACGGGGTGTCGGTGCCGGGGGACATCAGCATCGTGGGATGCGACGACATCTTCGGCGCGGACTTCTGCAACCCGCCGCTCACGACCATCGCCGCGCCCACCGAGCTTGTCGGGCGCACCGCCACCGACATGCTGCTGGCGCGCCTGCACGAGACCGAGCACGGCATGCGTCCGCTGCCGCTGCGCGTGAAGCTCCCGGCGCCTCTCGTCATCCGCAACTCCGTGACCTCCGCCCGCAGCGAGCCGCCCGCCTCGCCGCGTCCGTGAGAGCCGGCGGGGACGCGAGGCGGCCATCCACTCGACAGCAACACACACCGGGACCTTGCCATGTATCTGGGAACGCAGAACGCCGCGCGTGACGACGACGACTTCCGGGTCATGGCCCAGCTCGGCATCCGGCACGTCTGCGCCGATCCGCCGGGCAACCCGCATCACTGGACGCTCGATGACCTGCTCCAGCACCGCGAGCGGGTCGAATCCTTCGGGATCACCCTCGACATGGTGCAGCTGCCGCTCAGTTCGCGGCCGATCGAGGAGCAGTACAGCCCCGACATCCTGACGGCCGGTCCCGAACGCGACCGGCAGATCGACTCGATCTGCCGCCTGCTGGAGCGTCTCGGCCGGGCGGGCATTCCCTCGACCAAGTACAACCTCAACATTATCGGCATTCCGCGGACCCCGCCGGAGCGGGGCCGCGGCGGCTCGCTCAACGCGGCCTTCCGCTGGGATCTGACGGACCAGGACGCACCTCCCGGCATCGCAGGCATCGTGCCGGAGGAGGTCAACTGGGAGCGGATCGACTACTTCCTCGCGCGCGTCGTGCCCGTGGCGGAAGCGGCGAAGGTGCGGCTCGCCTGCCACCCGCACGATCCCTACACGCCGCCGGGGTTTCGCGGCGTCACGCGCGTTCTCGGCACGGTCGAGGGCCTGAAGCGCTTCGTGACGATGCACGAGAGCCCGTATCACGGCCTCAATTTCTGCCAGGGTACGGTCGGCGAAATGCTCGAGGATCCGCGGCGCGAAATCGGCGACGTCATCCGCTGGTTCGGAACCCGCGGCAAGATCTTCAACCTCCATTTCCGCAACATCCGCGGCCGGCGCCTCTCCTTCATGGAGACCTTTCCGGAGGAAGGCGACATGGACATGCTGGAAAGCATCAAGATCTACGCGGAGGTTGGCTACCGCTACATGGTCATGCCGGACCATGTCCCGCACATCAGCGGACGCGACCCTACTATGACCGCCTTCGCCTTTACATATGGCTACATTGCTGCGTTACTTCAGGCAGCAGAAGCTGCGTTTCCCGGATCCACCGAACGTTAGCAGAAAATAATCGCTACGGCACGTACAGTATTTTTGCAATACTATTCGGCGTTGACACGCGCCTGCGAAGATCTGCCCCCTCCGCACTATTTCATCCCCATATGATTCGCTGTAGGAGTCGTCGAGATCGTCGGCGGGTTCGTGCTCCAATCTCTCCGCAGCCAACTATGACGCCGCTGCGCAGAGGTCGCGGATCGTCATGCGCCACAGCGAACGCATCGCCAAATTCGCGATGGCCACGCATCCACTCAACGACCACCAGAGCCCACAGTCCAGGATATGCGGCGCTGTGCCTTGAACACTGCAGACACGAGCCTCGTCATCCTATTGATCCCTCGGCTTCATGTTCTTCCCTGACGCAGCATTAGCCGCACGGGAGTTCCCGCGGGTGGCGAAGCTACACGCAAGGGTTTGCGCCGCCGTCTCGAGCGGCACCAACAAGAATGCCTGGGCCGCGATCGCCATCGGGTCGGCGTTCGTCGAGACCGGCTTGCGCGATATCGAGGAGCAACAGGTCTCGACGGTCCATAGTTCACGAGACTCCGGAGCGGTTTTGGCCGTTCATGACCGAATTCGCCGCGCCCGTCGTTGCTGGGCTCGACAAGTCCGGCGCAGCCACCCGTGAGCGCGTCCAAACCGAGGCAGTTGAGCTGCTTGAAGGCGAACAGCAATCAGCCATTCAGATGTGGCCAGCTACAGCCTTCGGGCGATACAGTTCAGTCATGCGTGAGACGCTCTCTTGGTCCAGGGTGAGTTCGAGTGCAGCGACTGCGTCCGCGAACTGCTCCATCTTCGAAATGCCGACGATCGGAGCAGTGACGCCCGGTCGCGATGCGACCCAGGAATAGGCGACCTGCGCCATGGGACGGCCGAGCCTTGCGGCAACGTCGCGCACAGCTGCGACGACGGCGCCGTCGCGGTCGTCGCCATAGAGCTTGGCCACCTGCTGGTCCGTGCGGCCGCGAACGGTAAGGTCGTCTTCGGTCCTGCGGTTGCCCGCCAGAGCGCCGCGCGCGAGCGGGCTCCACGGGATCACGCCTATGCCCTCCGAAAGGCAAAGCGGAAGCATCTCGCGCTCTTCCTCTCTGTACAGGAGATTGTAATGGTTCTGCATCGACACGAAGGGCGCCCAGCCGTTGCTTTGCTGCAAGCCGAGCGCCTTCATGAACTGCCATGCGTGCATGGACGATGCGCCGAGATAGCGAACCTTGCCCGAACGCACGACGTCGTCGAGGGCGTCAAGTGTCTCCTCCAGCGGCGTCTCGTAGTCGAAGCGGTGGATCTGGTAGAGGTCGATGTAGTCGGTCTGCAGACGCCGGAGGCTCGCGTCCACCGCCTCGAACACGTGCTTGCGGGAGAGGCCCCTGTCATTAGGGCCTTCGCTCATTGGATTGTAGAGCTTGCTTGCGATGACGACACGGTCGCGCGGCACCCATTCCCGCAAGGCCCGGCCAACGATCTCCTCGCTCGCGCCGATGGAGTACATGTCGGCAAGGTCGAACGTGGTAATGCCGAGATCGAGCGCCTTGCGCAGGATCGGCCGGCTGCGCTCCTCGTCAAGAACCCAAGGCGCCCATTTCGGATCGCCGAACGTCATACATCCCAGGATCAGCCGCGAGACCTTCAGCCCCGTCTGCCCCAATCGCACGTGGTCCATGGCGTTCTCCTGTTCGCTCGGCACGTAGGCAGCCTGCCCCGCGCTGTGTGATAGCGCAATAGGACGCGTCTCTCGCCCCTTCAGAGGGTCGAAATCCGTGCAACCTGCTCGCAAATGCGCCTTGCGAAGCCCCTGCCGTGTGCTAGCGTTTTAGGACACGCGGACGAGCCATGTTCCCGATCGACCCGAGTTGCATCGACAAGTCGCTTCCCGTGCCGGTGGGCCAGCAGCTCTATGGCCTGCTGGCCTATGCGATCTCCCATGGCGACATGCGCGACGGGGAACGGCTTCCCTCGGTTCGCGACATGGCGGACACCGTCGGTTTGGCGACGATGACGGTCAACAAGGTCTACAAGGACCTGTCCGAGGCCGGCCTGATCAACGTGCGCCGGGGTCTCGGCGCGTATGTCGCCCGCACTTCGCGGCATCTGGTGGAACCCGACCCCGGCCTCGTCGAGTTGCGCCGCCTGGTCGACGGTGTGATCGCGAAGGCATCCGCCCTATCGATCTCGCGCGATGCGCTCATGGCCATGATCAACACACAGATGCAGGTTCGCCGCCTGCATGTAGGGTTGCGGCTCGTCTTCGTCGGCGTCTTCGAAGGTCCGACGCGCGACTATGTCGAGGAGATCCGCCCCTTCCTGGCGAAAGAAGACTGGATTGACACGACGACGCTGGAGGCGCTGCGCGCCGACGCTGGGCTGCGGCGGCGCTGCAGCGAGGCCGACGCCGTTCTGACCTTCCTCCATAGGCAGGCAGAGGTAGAAAAGATCGTGCCGGACGCACGATTGGTCGGCTTGCGGTTTATCCCCTCGGAGGCCACGCGGCGTGCGTTGGCAGGCCTCGACCCGCGCGACCGGATCGCAGCGGTGACACGCTTCGAGGAATACATCGCCATCATGAAGCCGAGCATCCGGCAGTTCGCGCCACATGTCTCCGACATCCACGTGACCTATTCCGACGCAGCCGACCTCGCGCGATCGCTGGCGGACCGCGACGTGGTGGTCTACGCCACCGGTGCCGACGGTGTCGCCGAGCTGCTGCAGCCTGGAACGCGGTCTTTTGAGTATCGGCACTCGCCGCACCCCGCCGAACTCGCGCGCGTGCTCGTGCCGTTCCTGGCCAGTCTGCGAACCGCCCGCACCGCCGACCACATCACCACCGACCACCCGTCCGCCGATCCGCCGCGCGCCCGAAGGGCGCTCGCCGGGCGGCGGCACGTCAGCACAAGAGGGGAATGACAATGCGCCGACAGCATCTCCTTGCCGCGACCTGCATCTCGCTTAGCGTCCTTGCCGCGCCGGCAGGCCTCATGGCCCAGACGGCACCGACCACCGTTCGCGTCGGCCTCGACGTGGATGCTGGCACGCTCGACCCGAGGCTGGCTCGCGACACCTCAGCCTACAGGGTTACCGACCTCATCTATGACGGCCTCGTGCGCCTCGCACCCGACCTGAAGCCGATGCCGAACCTGGCAAAGAGCTGGGAGAACCCCGATCCGCTGACCTGGATCTTCACGCTGCGCGACGGGATCGTCTTCCACGACGGTTCGCCGATGACCGCCGATGACGTGGTCTTCACCTACCAGACCATACTGAAGCCGGAGATGAATGCGCCTCTGCGCGCGCTCTTCACGCCGATCGCGAAGATCGAGGCCGTGGACGCTAAAACCGTGAAGTTCACGCTCTCGGCACCCTACTCGCCCCTGCTCAGCTATCTCGAAATGGGCATCGTGCCGAAGAAGGCCGTCGAAGGCGGGGCCGACATCGGGCTGAAGCCGATCGGGACCGGACCGATGAAACTGTCTCGGTGGGATCGCGGCAGCCGCATCGTGCTGACGGCTAGTCCGCAATACTGGGCAGGCGCGCCGAAGACGCAGGAGCTCCAGCTCGTCGTGATCGGCGACAACACCGCACGTGCCCAGGCCTTCGAGGCGAAGGATCTCGACGTCATCCAATCACCGCTGTCGCCGCAGGACATCAAGCGGCTGCAGGGCAACGCAGCGTTCGGCAATGCGGTGACGACCGGCCTGGGAATCACCTACCTGAACTTCAACACTGGCGACCCAGCCGTTTCCGACCCGCGCATGCGCAGGGCGCTGGCCCAGCTCGTCGACCAGAAGAGCATCGTCGACGACCTCTACCGCGGCGTCGACCAGGTTGCGGGATCCATCCTCCTGCCGTCATCATGGGCCTATTCGGCGACGATCAGGCAGCCTGCGTTCAACCCGGCGGAGGCCGGCAAGGCGCTCGACGCGCTTGGCTGGAAGGACACGAACGGCGACGGTATCCGAGACAAGGACGGCAAGAAGCTCACCGTCACGATCTCGACCCACAGCGAGGATCCAAATCGCGTCCAGACGCTGGAGTTCATGCAGAGCGTGTTCCAGCAGGCCGGCGTGGAGGCGCAGTTGCGCATCTCCGACTGGCCGTCCTTCTCGACGGGCTATGTGCAGAAGAGCCAGCACCAGGTTGCGCTGCTGGGTTGGCTGAACATCGTCGATCCGGACCGTCTGATGTACAGCCAATTCTCGACCAACGGGCCGCTCAACTGGGGCAAGTACAGCAATCCCGAACTCGACGCCCTGCTCGACACGGGGCGCAAGTCGCTCGACCTCGATGCCCGCAAGACGGCATACCAGAAGGCAGCGGCGATCATCGCCAACGACCTGCCCTACTATGTCGTGTCCTATCAAGGATACCAGGTGTTCTATGCCAAGTCGCTCGGGACGCTGGAGGTCAATCCGCGCGGTTATCTGCGCAACGTCCTGGGCATGGCCGCAAGGTAATCTGGACCGCCGGGGATGCTGACCTACACCATCCGCCGACTGGCCTTGTTCGTGCCCATGGCCGCGGGAATGGTGATCGTCACATTCTCGCTGCTGCTTCTCGTCCCTGGAGACCCTGCTGCGGTTCTCCTGGGACAGGAGGCTTCGCCCGAGGACATCGCGCGTCTGCGCATGGCGCTCGGGCTCGACGATCCTTGGTTCGCGCGTCTCGGCCGCTATTTCGCCGCCCTGCTGCAGGGCGACATGGGAAGGTCGATCTTCCAGAACCAGCCGGTCGCGGGCGTGATCGGCGAAAGGCTTGGCGCGACCGTTGAACTCGCTTTGGCCGCTCTCATGGTGGCGATCGTCCTCGGCTTCGTTCTCGGCATCGCGGCAGCGATGTGGCAGGCCTCCTGGGTCGACACGGCCTGCATGCTACTGGCGCAGCTCGGCGTCTCTATGCCGGTCTACTGGCTCGGCATCCTCCTGATGCTTGCGTTCGCTGTACAACTGGGCTGGCTGCCGTCCATCGGACGCGGCGAGCCGCTGCTCGCGGCTGCGGGAATGGCCCTCGCCGGCAACCCTGGTCCACTGCTCAAGTCGTTGTCACATCTCGTCCTGCCGGCGCTGGCGCTGGGCGTGAACTCGGCGGCCATCATCAGCCGGCTCGTGCGCACCTCGATGATCGAGGTGCTGGGCGAGGACTTCGTGCGCACGGCCTACGCCAAGGGCCTGCGCAGACCAAGGGTGATTGTGCGGCACGCGCTGCGCAACGCTTTGCTGCCAGTGATCAGCGTCATCGGTCTGCGCTTCGGCGCGCTGCTCGGCGGCGCTGTGCTGACGGAGAGCATCTTTGGGTGGCCGGGTCTCGGCCAACTCACGATCGCAGCGATCTCGCAACGCGACATTCCGCTGATCCAGGGCATCGTTCTCACCTACGCAATGATGTTTGCGGTCGTGAACTTGCTGGTCGACCTTTCCTACGCCCTCATCGACCCGCGCGTCAGGCTCGGGTGATCCCCATGCTGAAGCGGGCGCTGCGCAATCCATCCCTCGTTGTCGGCGGCGTCCTGACGCTGACGATCGTGCTGGCAGCGGTGTTCGCACCCCTTCTGGCGACGCACAGCGTCGACCAGATGAATATGCGCGCACGCTTCGCCATGCCCTCCTCTGCGCATTGGCTGGGAACCGACAATTTCGGCAGGGATCTGTGGACGCGGATCATCTTCGGCGCGCGGATCTCGCTCTCCATCGCGCTCATCTCCGTGTCGGCGGCGGCTGCCATCGGCAGCGTGGTCGGCCTCGTAGCTGGCTACTTCGGCGGCTGGGTCGACCTGCTCCTGATGCGCATCACCGATGTGTTCCTCGGCTTCCCTGCACTGATTCTGGCGCTTGCGATCGTCGCAGTTCTGGGGCCAGGCGTGCTCAATGTGTCCATTGCACTGATCGTCGTGTTCTGGACGGAATATGCGCGCGTCGTGCGCTCAGCGACGTTGGTGCTGCGTGAGCAAGCGTATGTGTCGGCCGCGCGCGCGCTCGGCGCATCGCACGGTCGCATCATTTTCCGCGAGATCCTGCCGAACACGGTTGGCCCAATCATCGTTCTCACGACGCTGGGGCTGGGAACGGCGATCCTCTCTGAGTCGGCGCTAAGCTTTCTCGGCTTTGGCGTACCGCCTCCACAGCCGACGTGGGGATGGACGCTCGCCTACGGCACGCGCTTCATCCGCGGTGAGCCATGGCTGTCCATCGTAGCAGGGATGGCGATCATGCTGACGGTCCTTGCCTTCAACCTGCTCGGCGACGGGCTGCGCGACATTCTCGATCCCCGCCAGCTCTCGCGCGCCGGCCGCGGATCACGCAACTCCACGACACACGGGTCATGAGAAGGACCAGCAGATGACGAACACCATGACGATCCGCCGGCCGCGCTTCACGACCCATGCGGACGGAACCGACGCAACACTGACGATCCACGAGATCATCGGCTCGGGCGACGGTCCTACCGTGGGCATTTCCGCATCGATCCATGGCAACGAGCCTACAGGAACGGAGATCATCCTCGAGCTGTTCAGGCTGCTGCAATCCACGCCGATCCGCGGGCGGCTGATGCTCCTGCCAGTGGCGAACCCTCGCGCCTACGCGGTGAACCACCGCTTCACGCCGATCGACGAATTGAACCTCAACCGTGAGTTCCCAGGCGATCCGCGCGGCAACTACACCCAACAACTCGCTGCCGCCATCACGCGTGAGTTCCTCGAGGTCATCGACGTCCACTTGGACTTCCACTCTGGCACCGACCGGCCTACGGTCGATTACGTCTACTTGTGGAATGACGAGGCGCTGTCGCGCAGCTTCGGCTCGACGGTGCTGTACAGGCCGCAGCCCAGCCGCGAGGGTACGACGTTCTCTGGCACCACAAAGGTCGTCACGCTCGACCGGCGCAACATCCCGGTCGTCGTCGTCGAACTCGGCGGCGGCATCGTCGACCAGAAGCCCTATGTGAAGCGGGGCATTGCCGGACTGCTCAACATGCTGCGGCAGCTCGGCGTGATGGAAGGCGACGTGATCCCACCGCCGCCCCAGACCGTCGTCAAGGGCATCAAGACCATCCGCCCCACGCAGGCAGGCCTGCTGGAGACAATGGCCCCTCCACTCGGGCAAGTCATCCACAAGGGCCAGCTCCTCGGACGGGTCGTCAGCCCCTACACATTCGAGACGCTCGAGGAAATCCCGACGCCCTACGACAACGGCATCATGATCCTGTCGCACCTGAGCCGGAACCTCGTCGAATCCGGAGACTACGGTTACATGGTCGGCGACCTTGACGGCGCTGAGACCTAGGCGGGCATCGTGGCCGGCGAGCATCAAAACGGGACACTGGTGCTGGAGGTCAAGGACCTCGACGTGCGGATCGAGGGCGGCGGTGGTTCGTTCCTCGTTGTGCGGGACATGGCGTTTGCCGTGGCGCGGGGCGAGACGCTCGCCATCGTCGGCGAGTCGGGCTGTGGCAAGTCGATGACCGCACTGACGCTGTTGCGCCTCCATCCCCCTGCTGCGACGGTGGAGCGTGGCTTCGTCTGCGTCGATGGACAGGACGTCCTCGCGCTGCCGCGTGCGGCGCTGGAGGACATCCGCGGCGAGGGGATCGGGATGATCTTCCAGGAGCCGCTGACAGCGCTGAACCCTGTGATGACCATCGGCGACCAGATCGCTGAGGCCTTGCGCAGGCACCGCGACATCGGCCGACGGGCCGCTGCGCGCAGGGCGATCGAGCTTCTGGACCTCGTCCGGATGCCTGACCCCGACCACCGCGCGAGGCTCTACCCGCACCAACTCTCCGGTGGGATGCGCCAGCGCGCGATGATCGCCATCGCGCTCTCATGCGAACCTGCCGTGCTGGTCGCCGACGAGCCGACGACCGCACTCGACGTGACCATCCAGGCTCAGATCCTGGGGCTTATCCGCGACCTGCAGCAGCGTCTGGGCACAGCGCTCGTGCTGATCACCCACGACCTCGGCGTTGTCGCCGAAATGGCCGACACGGTGATCGTGATGTATGCAGGCCGCCGGGTAGAAGTGGCTCACGTGAATGACCTCTTCGACCGTCCCCTGCATCCCTACACAAGAGCTCTCATGACGGCAGCGCCGCATCTGGAAGCGGCTGACGGCGCCAAGTCGATGCTCATGGAGATCAAAGGCGCCGTGCCGCCGCCGTGGGACATGCCGCAAGGGTGCCCGTTCGCGCCACGTTGTGGGCTGACGTTGGATCGCTGCCGGGTCGAGGAACCGCCGCTCGTCAAGAAGCGCGACGGTCACCTCGCGGCCTGCTGGGAGGTTCCTGATGCAGCCTGACGCATCGTCCCTGCTCAGCGTCGAGAACCTCGCGGTCCACTATCCTGTGAAGGGTGGCATTTTCGGTCGAACGGTCGGCAGCGTGCGTGCTGTCGACGGCGTGAGCTTCGATGTTGCGCGAGGAGAGACCCTCGCTGTCGTCGGCGAATCCGGGTGCGGCAAGTCAACGACGGCGCTTGCCATCACCAAGCTCGTCCGCGTGACAAGCGGTGCGATCCGTCTTCGAGGACGCGATCTTCTCGCAATGCCTCCTGAGGAGTTGAAGGAGAGCCGCAAACGCCTGCAGATTGTCTTCCAGGATCCGTATTCCTCCCTCAATCCGCGACACCGCGTGGCTGACATCATTCGTGCGCCTCTCGACATCCACGCCGTCGGAACGATGGCGGAGCGGCGCGAGCGGGTGGCCGACCTGATGGACCGTGTTGGTCTGCGGCCGGACCAGGCGAGCCAGTACCCGCACCAGTTCTCTGGCGG
>JAIYAB010000234.1 GCA_027489275.1 Hyphomicrobiales bacterium | reverse complement strand
GGCACCGCCGCCGTGCTGATCGCCGCCCGCTGGGGCGAGCCGGCGGCGCTGGCGGGCGCCATCGGCGCCTTCGCAGGCCACCTGTTCCCCGTCTGGCTCGGCTTCAAGGGCGGCAAGGGCGTGGCCACCTTCCTCGGGACGCTGATCGGCGTGTCGTGGCCGGCGTCGCTCGGCTTTGCCGCGATCTGGCTCGGCTGCGCCTACGCGTTCCGCTATTCGTCGCTCGCCGCTCTCGCCGCCAGCGCGACGACGCCGGTGCTGCTCGTCGCCATGGGCCGCTGGCAGGCCGCCGCGGTCTTCGCTGCGCTCGCGGCCGCGCTGTGGTGGACGCACCGCGAAAACATCGCCCGCCTGCGCGATGGTCGCGAGGGCAAGATCGGACAGAAGGGATGACGCTCGCGGGCCGCCCTCCCCCGGTCCGGCTCAGCGACGCCCAGCGTCTCGACTGGCTTCGCCTGATCCGCAGCGAGGGCGTCGGTCCGCGCACATTCCGCAAGCTGGTCAACCATTTCGGCGGCGCGGGCGAGGCCCTGCGCGGCCTGCCGGACCTGGCGCGCCAGCGCGGGCTGGCCGGGGTTCGTGTCACGACGCAGGCCGAGGCCGAGGACGAATGGGAGCGCTGCCGCGCGCTCGGCGTGCGGCTGGTCGCGACCGGCGAGGCCGACTACCCGTCGCCGCTGGCTGCGATCCCCGACGCCCCGCCCCTGCTGCTCGTCCGAGGGGCGGTCGAAGCGCTGAAAACGCCCGCGGTCGGCATCGTCGGCTCCCGCAACGCCTCGGCCGGCGGATTGAAGCTGGCGCGGCTGTTCGGCCACGAGCTGGGCCGCGCGGGGTTCATGATCGTGTCCGGGCTCGCCCGGGGCATCGACGCGGCGGCGCACGAAGCGGCGCTGGAGACGGGCACGATCGCCGTGCTGGCCGGCGGCCACGAGCGCGTCTACCCGGCCGAGAACGTGCCGCTGCTGGAGCGCATGCTCGAGCGCGGCGCCGCCGTCAGCGAGATGCCGATCGGCTGGGAGCCACGAGGCCGTGACTTCCCGCGCCGCAACCGGCTCGTCTCCGGCCTTTCGCTCGGCATCGTGCTGGTGGAGGCGGCGCGGAAATCCGGCTCGCTGATCACGGCCCGCTTCGCGCTGGAACAGGGCCGCGAGGTCTTCGCCATTCCGGGCTCGCCGCTCGATCCACGGGCCGAGGGCGGCAACGCCCTGATCCGCGACGGCGCGGTGCTCACCACCGGACCTGCCGACGTGATCGAGGGCCTGCGTCCGCTGCGCGAGCGCGGCGACGCCGAGGACCAGTTCGTCAGCGAGACGCTGCCGATCGGCGAGGAGGAAGATCCCCTCTGGGACGAGTTCGACTTCTTCGGCGAGCCGGGCGTGCCGCTCGCGCCGGCTCCGGGCGGGAGCGCGGCGCGCGCGGACGCCACGCGCGCGCCGCCTTCGCGGGACAAGGCCGGGGAGGCGGCCGTCACCGCGCTTGGACCCGCCGAGGGGTCGGACAGGTCGCAGGACGCCGTCGACGCCTTGCGGCGGCTGGAGATGCTGATCGGCGCCGCGCCGGTCTCAGCGGACGAACTGGCGCGGGCCGCCGCGATGCCGATCCGCCACGTCACCGTGGCGCTGTTCGAACTGGAAAACCGCGGCGTGCTCGAGCGGCACGCCGGCGGCCTCGTGTCGCGCCGCGCCGGCTGAGCCGGGCGCCGGCCGCGACGGCGCGGATCAGCCGCGGCCGGCGGAGGCGACGAGGGTCTGCGCCTCGATGCGCGCCATTTCGAGGAAGTAGGACAACCCGTCGAGCTTGGCGCTGCGGGTCATCAGGCCGAGCTCGCCCGTGATCTGCGCGACGTAGCGCGCCACCTCGACGGCCTGCTCGGGCGTGATGTGCCGGCCGCGCGGCAAGGTGTGAACGGACCGGTCGGAGGGAGAGCCTGCAGTCTTGCGGTCGAGGGCCGAGCTCATGGTCTGCTCCAAGGTGTTTGAAATGAATAATGCAACGAGTCGGGTAACGGTGCCACTGAGCGCAAAAAATGTATAGGGGGTAACGTTACTCTTCAGGTTGTATTTTCGTCCTGTGGGTCTGAAATCCGAAAAATACTACTTCCGGTTGTATACTTCGCCCGCAAATCATCCCTGAACGAGCAATGCGAGCGCAACGGGCAACGTCAGCATGGCCAGCAGCGTCTGGACGGTGAGAATCTCCGCCATCAGCGGCGCGTCGCCTCCCATCTGCCGGGCCAGGACATAGGAACCGCTCGCCGTCGGCACAGCCGTGCACAGGACGACGACGGCGAGGCCCACGCCGTCCAGGCCGGCGAGACGCGCGAAGCCCGCCGCCAGAGCGGGCAGGACGGCCAGCTTGACGATCGAGGACACGGCGATGGACGCGCGCGGGCGGCGCAGCGCGGCGAGCTGCAGGCCGGAACCGACAACCAGCAGCCCGGCCGCCAGCGACGCCCTGCCGAGGATCTCCCCGAAGCTCGCCACCACCTTCGGCACCGGCAGGCCGCTCAGGTTGATGGCCAGGCCGAGCGCGCTCGACCAGATGAATGGGTTGCGCGCCAGCGTCGTCACGAGTTGCACCGGGGAGAGCCGCGCCGGCGCCGCGTAGCGCGAGAGCACCAGCACCGCGAGCACGTTTAGAAGCGGGATCATGGTGGCGATCGCCACCGCGCACAGCGCCGTCCCCGGCCGGCCGTGCAGGCTCGCCGCGAGCGCCAGCGCGACGAAGGTGTTCCACCGCGTCGCGCCCTGGAAGACCGAGGTGAAGGCCGGCCCGTCGATGCCGAACCGCTCCTGCAGCGGCCGGCGCAGCAGGATGAGCCCCCCCGCCACGACGAGGATGGCTCCGACGAGTGCGCCCGCGACAGGCAGGATCGGCACCGCCCGCAGGTCCGCCATCGCGAGGGTTTCGGCGATCAGCGCCGGGAACAGGACGTAGTACGTCACCCGCTCGAACCCGGCCCATTGCGCCTCGTCGATGACCCGCGTCACGCGGGTCGCCCAGCCGGTCACGATCAGCAGGAAGACGGGCACGAGGCTGGCGGCGACGGCGGTCATGGGCGGGGTCGATCACGGGACTTGGAGGGCTGCGCCGGGGGAGTTTCAAGCACGCGCCGCCTGCGCTGCCAATGCCCGCGCGGCCCGTCGGCTCCGTTTCGCACCGGGAACGATCCGCCCGGCGACGGATTGAGGCTGCGACAGCCGCCGGCCGGTCCCGGCGGCCACGATCCCGCCACGGTCCGTTCAGGGCGCATTCAGCCGCGTCCCGGCATGGTCCGCGTCATGGCGGGAGGGCCCGGGCCGTCATCGGACGATCCGCCCGGGCACACCGAAACCGCCGAAAGGAGACCACCATGCCCATGTTCGCCCCCAAGGCCTCCGCCCGCACCGCCGTCGTCGCGGCGCTCGCCGCGGCGCTGGCGACGTCGGCCGTGCCCGCCGTCGCGGCGCCGATGTCGGCGGCCGCCGCCGGCGGATTCGCCGGCCAGTCGAGCCTGCCGATCGTGCAGGTGAAGAACGGGCGCAACGCGGCCGTCTTCGGCGCGCTCGCCGGCGTCGCGGCGCTGGGCGTCGGGGCGGCGATCGCCTCGCGCAACAGCTACGACAACGGCTATGGCGGCGGCTACGGCTATTCGCAGCCCGGCTACTACGCCCAGCCGCAGCCGTCCTACGGCTACTACGGCGGCCCTGCCGCAGTGGAGGAGCCCGCCTACGGCTATGACGAGCCCGCCGCGGTCTACGCGGCTCCCCGCTACTACGAGGAGCCGATCGTGACCTACGACAACCGCCCCGTGCGCCGCCATCACGCCGGCGGACCGGCCAAGCGGCAGATGGACAACTTCCGCGACTCCTACCGCTGAGGCGTCCCCCCGCCTCTCCGGCCTCTCGCGTCCCCGACACCTCCCCCCTCCCCCGGTCGAAAGACCGGGGGTTTTTCGTGTCAGGGCAGGCTGTCGCCCTCCATTTCGGCCCGATTCCGGGCGATGACCGCGATTCTGTCGAGCAAGCCCTGGAGGATGTAGGCGGCGGCCATGCGGTCTACGACCTCGCCGCGGCGGGCCCGCGAGGCGTCGGCCTCAATCAGGGCGCGCGTGACGGCGGCGGTGGAGAGGCGCTCGTCCCAGAAGACGATGGGCAGCGGCGTCAACGCCGCCAGGTTGCGGGCGAAGGCCTTCGTGCTCTGCACGCGCTGGCCCTCCGTGCCGTCCATGTTGAGGGGAAGGCCCAGAACCAGCGCGGCGACGCCGTGGCGGGCGGCGTGGCGGAGAATCTCGTCGGAATCGGCCCGGAATTTGGTCCTTCTGACCGTATCCAGCGGCGTCGCGATGCGGCGGTCGACGTCCGACAGGGCCAAACCGACCGTTTTCGTGCCGAGGTCGAGCCCCATCAGCCGCGCCCCGCGCGGCAGGGCGGCGATCTCGTCCAGGGTCAGGGTCGAAATGGGCATTGCAACCATGAGGCTATCTCCGAGCCCGGACTTACCATGTCGCACGCCCCCGCCAAACCACCGCCAGCCCACCGCCAAGCGCCCGCCGGGCCACCGCCGTGACACCGCCGGCGGCCGTGGCGGCCCGCCGGCGGCCTCTTCCCCGCCGCGCGGCTTCGTCTAGAATCGCTCCCCGGGGCGACAGGGTCGCCGCAGCGCTCGCAGGGGGGACACGATGAAGATCACCTGGTTCGGCCACTCCGCCTTCCGCCTCGACTTCGCCGACAAGGTCGTGCTGATCGACCCCTTCCTCTCCGGCAACCCCTCCTTCGGCGGCGACGTGACAACCGCGACGGCGGGGGTGACGCATATCCTCCTCACCCATGGGCACGGGGACCATGTGGGGGACACGCTGGCCATCGCCAAGGAGACCGGGGCGCTGGTGGTGTCGAATTACGACCTGCTGATGTGGCTGGCCAGCCAGGGCCTGCAGAACTTCAGCCCCATGAACACCGGGGGCACGGTGGATGCGGGCGGGTTCCACGTGTCGATGGTGCGGGCGGACCACTCGGCCGGCATGGTGGAGGCCGGCGTCGGCTTTCCGCTGGGCAGCGCCAACGGGCTGATCGTGAAGGCGCCGGGCGAGCCGGTCGTCTACCACATGGGCGACACCGACATCTTCGGCGACATGGCGCTGATCGCCGAGATTCACCAGCCCCGCATCGGCCTCGTCCCCATCGGCGACCGCTTCACCATGGGCGCGACGACCGCGGCGCTGGCCTGCCGCCGCTTCTTCCGCTTCGACACGGTGATCCCCTGCCACTACGCCACCTTCGGCCTCCTCGACCAGACCCCCGACGCCTTCGTGGCGGCGATGGCGGGCTCGGGAACCACGGTGCTGGTGCCGCAGAAGGGCGTGGCGACGGCGGTTTGAGGGGGGTGAGCGAAGCACCTTCCCCGCTCTCCTTTCAGAGTTTACATGCCCGCGCTCTTCGCCT
>JAIYAB010000473.1 GCA_027489275.1 Hyphomicrobiales bacterium | reverse complement strand
GAAATTCTCGCGGCGAGCGAGGGCACCGTCGGCGGCTACAAGGAGATCGTGGCCGAGATCCATGGCCGCGGCGCCTATGCCCGGCTGAAATTCGAGAGCGGCGTGCACCGCGTGCAGCGCGTTCCAGACACGGAGGCCGGCGGCCGGATCCATACGTCGGCGGCGACCGTCGCGGTGCTTCCCATCGCCGAGGAGGTCGACGTCGCCATCGACGACAAGGATCTAAACGTGGAGACGATGCGCGCCTGCGGCGCCGGCGGGCAGCACGTCAACAAGACCGAAAGCGCGATCCGGATCACGCATGGCCCGTCCGGCATCGTGGTGATGATGCAGGATGAGCGCTCGCAGCACCGCAACAAGGCCAAGGCCATGGAGGTGCTGCGCAGCCGGCTGTACGACATGGAACGGCAGAAGCTCGACAGCGCCCGGGCCGCCGACCGGCGCTCGCAGGTCGGCTCGGGCGACCGCTCCGAGCGCATCCGGACCTACAATTTCCCGCAGGGGCGGGTGACGGACCACCGGATCAACCTGACGCTCTACAAGCTGCCGCAGGTGATCGAAGGGGCCGCCCTGGACGATCTGGTCGATGCCCTGACGACCGAGCACCAGGCCGAGTTGCTGGCTGCGCAGGAGGACCGCGCGTGAGCGAGGGCCTGGGCATCGACGCCGCCACCACCCGCCTGGCCGCCCTCAAGATGCTGGGGGAGGTGTTCCGCGAGGCGGGAATCACCACCGCGCAGCGCGATGCGCGGCTGCTTCTGCTGGACGCGGCGGGGTTGGCCCACGCCGATCTCGTGCGCGCGCCGCGCGCCGAGCTCGGGCCCGAATCGGCCGCTCGCCTCGCATCGTACGCCCGCAAGCGCGTGGAACGCGTCCCGGTCGCCCGGATTCTGGGGGAGTGGGAGTTCTGGAGCCTTCCCTTCACCCTCTCGCCAGCCACCCTCGTTCCGCGACCCGACAGCGAAACTGTGGTCGCCGCCGCGCTTCTCGGGCTGCGGGAGCGGCGGCACGCCGCGCAGGGGCTGCGAATCCTCGACCTGGGCACGGGCACGGGGTGCCTGCTCGTCGCGCTGCTGTCCGAACTGCCGGGCGCCACGGGCCTTGGTGTCGACGTGTCGGCCGAGGCCGTCGAAACGGCACGCTTCAACGCCGCTCGCAACCGCGTCGACGACCGGGCGCGGTTCGTGACCGGCGACTGGCTCGCCGGCATCGATGGCCCTTTCGATCTCGTGGTCTCGAACCCGCCCTACATCGCCGACGCGGTGATCCCCGGGCTCGAGCCGGAGGTCAGCCGCCACGATCCCGGCCTCGCTTTGGCCGGGGGACAGGACGGCCTCGACGCCTATCGCACGATCTGCGCGGGCCTCGCCCGCGTCCTCGCTCCCGACGGCCTTGCCGCGCTCGAGATCGGCTCGGACCAGGCCGAGAGCGTGTCCGCCATGTTCCGCGACGCTGGCCATTCCGTCGAAGGGCCGTTCGCCGACTTCGGCAACCGGCCGCGCGCGCTGGTGGTGCGGCCGGCGCGGTGATCGGAAACCATTTCCGGGGAAATCCGTTCAGCCATACGGAAAATGCTTGGTTTCCCGGAGCGAAGCGACTAGTGTCCGACCAAATCGTCGGGTGTCTCTAAGCGCAAGCGTTGGGGCAACTCTCGTTGAGACCGAAGAAACCTCTCCCGAATTCGTGAGAGGTCCAGCGTGTCTCCGGGATCAGGAGCATGCCCTTCGGGGCTGGTCCACCGAGCGACGACATCAGCTCCGGTGAAGCGGATGCGGCCCTGATGGACGATTGTTCATGCGTCACGGGTCGATTCGCCAGGCGGGCCGATACTCTCGACAGCGCGCGCCGAGTCGCGAAGGCGGAAACAAGGCTTGCTAGCCTCGATCACATCCCGTCCGTCATCCAGCCAGGGCCAGACCGGCCCTTCCGGCGCGTTGCCGGCCGGACCGGAGCATCCTCTCGTCATGAAGGGCGTTCGATGAGACCCAATCATCAGAACAACAAGCGCATGCGCGGCCGCAATCGTAGCGGCGGCAAGGGACCCAACCCTCTCTCGCGCAGCTATGAGTCGAACGGCCCGGACGTGAAGATCCGCGGAACCGCGCAGCACATTGCCGAAAAGTACCTGCAGCTCGCGCGCGACGCCCAGGCTTCGGGCGATCCGGTGACCGCGGAAAGCTATCACCAGCACGCCGAGCATTATCTGCGCCTGATAGCCGCCGCGCAGGAGCAGTTCAGGCAGCAGAACCCCTCCTATCGGCCGTTCGAGGTCGGCGGCGAGGACGGCGATGACGAGGGCGACGATCCGGGCCCCTATTCCGGCGGCCCGCAGCCCGACGTCCGCTTCCCGCAGATGGAAGGCGACGACTACCAGCAGCAGCCTCGCCAGCAGCAGCCGCGCGAACAGCGCGAGTGGCAGCCCCGTGAGCCGCGCGAGCAGCGCGAGCAGCGCGAGTGGCAGCCCCGCGAACCGCGCGAGCCCCGCGAATGGCAGCCGCGCGGCGACCAGCAGCCGCGTGAACCGCGCGAGCCGCGCGAATGGCAGCCCCGCGGGGACCAGCAGCCCCGGGGAGAACAGCAGCCGCGCGAGCAGCGCGACTTCCAGCCGCGCGAACCGCGTGAGTTCCAGCCGCGCGAGCCGCGCGAGTTCCAGCCGCGCGACGGCCAGCAGCCGCGCCGCGACGACAGGTTCGGCCGCCGCGGCCCTCGCCCCGATCGTCCCGAGTTCCGCGAGCGGGGCGACCGCCCCGAGCGGCAGGATCGTCCCGAGCGCGCCCCGGCGACCGAGGACGAGGCCGGCAACGCGCTTCCGGCCTTCATCACGGCGCCGGTCCGCACGCCCGTCATCGCCGAGGACGAGCCGATGCAGGCCGCTCCTGCTCCGGCTGCGGCCGCCGAGGACGAGGCCGGCCGCTTCCCGCTTCGCCAGCGGCGGCGCCGCGCGCCGCGCCGCGCCGAGGGGGATGCCGAAGCCCCGGTCCCGACCGGAGAGCCGGCGGCCGAGTAAGGCCACGCTCCTCAGACATTCCGGCGGCCGGGCGAGAGCCCGGCCGTTGCCGTTTCGGGCTCAGGAGACCGTGAAACGCTCCCCGACGACGAGTCTCCCGCCTTCGGCGACCCGGGCATAGACGCCGCAGTCGACGTGGTCGTAGGCGCGCATCAGCACCTGCGGGATGTTCATGTCGCGCACGCCGGAGACCGGGTCGACATTCGTCGCCGCGCAACGGTCGATCCGCTTCACCACCTCGAGCGCGACGCCCGACGAGGACCGCAGGGTCCGGCCGACGAGGTCGAATTCGCCCCATGGCGGCAGGCCCTCGACATGCAGGTTGCCGCGGAAGCGCAGCGGGTCGACCGGCAGGCCGATGCGCTGTTCCAGCGCGCGCACGCTGGCCATGTTGACGATCGACAGCACGCGGCTGCTCGTGTCGGAGAAGCTGAAGCCCAGCGCCTCGAGGATGCGCGGCGGGCCGCGCAGCCCGTCGGCGCAGTAGCGCGCGAGGAAAACCTCGACCGCGGCGCGGCCGTCGGCGGTCGAGAGGTCGCCCCGCACCGCCTCGCGGCCGCCTTCTTCTATCACCAGCATGGTCGTCGCGGAATCGAAGACCGTTCGCAGCCGCGCCAGCAGCCCGTTGCGCATCAGCATCAGGAAGTGGCTCTTCGGCAGATGGGCGGGCGCGGCGGGATCGAAGGGCGAAGGCCCGTTCTCGATGGCGTAGCGCCGGTCGTGCGGCAGCGGATCGCCCGGCGACAGGTCGACGTGGTCGAGTGGCTGGGGCGAAAGGCCCTTCACCGGGTAGACGTGGATCGCCGTGACGGCGACTTCTTCCTGACCGGACGCCACGGCCGCCCCTTTCGTTGTGGAAATGCCACACCTATCTATGTCTCGGCGGCCGCCGAACCAGGGGCCGCCGAACGCGGAGCGCGGGACCGGGCCTGACGGACGGCGAAGCGCGCGGCCGAAGGAGGTTACACATGGATTTCGAGAAATATACGGATCGCGCCAAAGGGTTCGTCCAGTCCGCCCAGACCACCGCGATGCGGGAGGGGCATCCGCAACTCGCGCCCGAGCACCTGCTGAAGGTGCTGCTGGAGGAACGCGACGGCCTGGCCCGCAACCTCATCTCCGCCGCCAGCGGCGACCCGGCGAAAGCCGCCGAGGGCGCGGAGGCCCTGCGGGCGACCGAGCAGGCGCTGGCCAGGATGCCGAAGGTGTCGGGCGGCGCGTCGCAGCCGCAGCCCACGCGCGATCTCGTTCG
>JAIYAB010000449.1 GCA_027489275.1 Hyphomicrobiales bacterium | reverse complement strand
GACCACCGCGACGACGATCGCCTCGCGCCAACCAATCGCCAGCCAAACCAGCGCAACGATCGAGAGCGTGGCGAGGGCGAGGTGGAACAGCAGCTCGTCGGCCTTCTCGCGCGCCGTCTCGCCGTAGTTGCGGGTGACGGTGGCGGCAACGTCGGAGGGAATCAGCGAGCCCTGCAGGCGCGCCAGCGCCTGCACGACCTCCTCGGCGATGACGACCGCGTTGGCGCCGGAGCGCTTGGCGATGGCGAGGCTGACGGCCGGCGTGCGGACGAGGCCGTCGCCCTGCCGGACGAGGCTCGACACGCGGTGCTCGGCCGGCGCCGTCACGAGCTCGACGGAGGCGACGTCGCGGACGTAGACGGGGCGGCCGTCCCGGGTGGTGACGAGGAGGTTGCCGATCTCGGCCGCGTCCTGCAGCGTCCGGCCGGCCACGAGCGGCACCTGCCGCCCGCCGTCGCGAACGCGCCCGGCCTCGAGCGAGCGGTTCGCGCCCTCGATCTTGGCGGCGAGCTGCTGCAGCGTCACGCCCTTGCGTGCCAGCGCCTCGGGGTCCGGCTCGACCCGGATCGCCTCGGGCTGCTCGCCGACGATGTAGGTGAGCCCGACATCGTCCAGCTTCGACAGCTCCACGCGCAGCTCGCGCGCGATCCGTGTCAATGCGTTGGCGTCCCAGCGGTCGGCCGCCTCGGGCTTCGGGGCCAGCGTCACCACGACGATCGCCACGTCGTCGATGCCGCGGCCGATGACGAGCGGCTCGGGAATGCCGGCGGGAATGCGGTCCATGTTGGCCCGCAGCTTCTCGTGCACGCGCAGGATGGCCGCGTCGGGGCTGGTTCCCACCAGGAACCGGGCCGTGACCATGGCCTGGTCGTCCTGCGTGTTCGAATAGACGTGCTCGACGCCGATGATGCTCTTGACGATGGTCTCGAGCGGCTCGGTGACGAGCTTCACGGCGTCCTCCGCACGCAGGCCGTCCGCGCGGACCATGATGTCGACCATGGGCACGGAGATCTGCGGCTCCTCCTCGCGCGGCAGGGTGACGAGCGCGACGAGGCCGAAGGCGAAGGAGGCCACCAGCATCAGCGGCGTCAGCGGCGACCGGATGAACGCGGCCGTCAGCCAGCCGGCAATGCCGAGCCGAACCGGGGCGGGAGAGACGCCGGCAGGCGTGCCCGTGTGCTGCGAACTCATGGCGTGATCACCCTGTCGCCGGCGCGAAGCCCACTCAGAATTTCGATCGCAGGGCCGCCCGCTGCATCCACCCGCGCACCCCGCACCACCGCGACCTCGGCCGGCCCCTGCTTCGTCGCGATGCGCACGAAGTCGATGCCGTTGCGGGTCGTGACGGCGGCTTCCGGCACGGCCAGCGCGGTGCGCTCGCCCACCGGGATCCACACCGGAACCCGTTCGCCGACGAAGAAATCGGACAGGCCGTCGACCTCGACGTCGGCGATCACCCGGCCGCCGTCGAGTTCCGGATAGACCTTGACGATGCGGCCGTTGCGACGGGCCGACGCATCGTCGCCGGGGGCGAGCCCACGCTGGCCGACGGAGACGGCATCGCCGGTCCTGATCCGCGCCGCATGGCGCTCCGGCAGGCTGACGCGAAGGTAGGTCCCTCCCACCGCGATGCGGGCCACCGTCTCGCCGGGCATCACCACGGCGCCGGGCGTCGCCGGCACGGTCAGGACGCGGCCAGCCTTGGGCGCGATGACCTGGCCTTCGGTCGTCTGCTGCACGATGACGGCACGCTCGGCCTTCGCCTGGTCGATCTGGTTGGCGAGCACCTCGGCGATGGTGCGCAACTGGTCGAGACGGCTCTGCGAGACCGCGCCGCGCGCGATGAGCGACTGCGCGCGCTCCAGTTCGGTACGGGCGGTATCGACCTGCGATTCGAGGCCCTTCAGGCGGGCGTCGACGGCCTGGAGCTGGAGGGCGAGCTTCTCGTCGCCCACCACTGCGATCACCTCGCCCGCAGCGACCGCGCTGCCCTCCTCGACGAGCCGGGACAACAGCGTACCGCCAATGCGGACCCGCGCGGGGACGATTTCACGGCTCTCGACCTGTCCGAACACCGCCTTCATGTCCGTCACACGCACCGGCTCGATCGTCACCTCGCCGGCGGCGGCAGGCAGGTTGGCGAGACCGGCGGCGAGGGCCAGCGCTGCACCCGCGCGGACAGCCAGATCACGAATTGACGTATATTCGAACATGCGAAACACTCCCGCCATGCAGATCGATCGCGACCGTCTTGCCGCCGCCTCGGATGAGGCCAGCGCGTTCCTGAAGTCCCTGGCCAGCCCGGTGAGGCTGCGCATCCTGTGCCTCATCGCCGGCAAGGAGGCGTCCGTCGGGGAGATCGCCGAGGCGCTGGACGCGCGGCACAGCCTCGTCTCCCAGCATCTCGGCCTGTTGCGCCGCGACGGCCTCGTCACCACGCGCCGCGACGGCCAGACCATCTGGTATGCGCTGACCGACCAGCGGGCGGCGACCATCCTCCAGACGCTGCAGACGATCTTCTGCCCCACGCCGGAGCAGGCCGCCGGCGACGCGCCGCGCCCTGCGGGGCCGCGAATCCGCCGGCTCTAGTTCAGCGGAACGCCTCGCCGACGCGGCACCCCATGCCCTTGAAGATCATGGCGGCCGGGCAGAAGCCCGTGAAAGCCGACTGGAGCATGTTCAGCCCGATGAAGGCTGTGAACAGCAGGAACCACGGCGACACGAGGTACACCAGCGCTGCCGAGAGCAGCACCATGCACCCGGCGAAGGCGAGGACGGCGCGGTCGATGGTCATGGGAGGTCTCCGTCGAGGGGGATGGCAGGGGGATCAGGCATCCGATCTGTATCGCATTATCGTATATACGACATAATGAAAATTCAAGGCGTGACGCCGTCATGGCCATGTGGCTGCGCGCCCGAACGGAATGCCGCGGAGTTCAGCGCCTGCCCTTCAGACGGGACCTCGTCCGGGATGTTCTCCTCCCGCGGACGGCGGGGGATGGCAAGGATCGTCCATGGCGACCACCCGGCGCGAAGAGGCCGCGACGGCCGGGGCTGGCATCGCGCGGAGCCGGCTATCCGAAGCCCCTGAAGCTTTGGCGAAAGTGCCCGATGAAGGCGCGGGTCTTCTGCGGCGTATGCTTGCCGCCGGGGAACAGGGCGAGGATCGGTTCCGGGTCGGATGCATGGCGGTCCGTCAGGACGGGGACGAGCCGGCCCGAGGCGATGTCGGAGCGGGCAAGGATCTCCGTGACCCGTCCGATGCCCAAACCTGCGACGATAGCCTCGTAGTGGCCGTCGCCGCTGTTGAAGACGAGGTTGCCGCAAACCCGCACCGACTCCGCCCGCGCGCCCTCCCGGAAGTTCCAGGTGTTGCTGTCGACCCCCAGGCCGCTGATGAGAAGGCAGCTGTGCCGGGCCAGCTCCTCGACGGATGCGGGACGGCCGAATTCTGCGATGTAGGCAGGCGAAGCGCACAGGATGCGACGGCTGCTGGCGAGGCGGGAGGCCACGAGGTTGGGGTCGTCGACGTGGCCCAGGCGGATGTGGATGTCGTAGCGCGCGTCGTTTTTCTCGACAGGCGCATCGGACAGGTCGACGTGGACCCGCAGGTCGGGAAAGGCGCGGGCAAATCCCTCGAGCTGGGGAATGATCAGCTTCAGCCCGATCATCACGGCGCAGTTGATCCGGAGATCCCCGCGCGGCACGCCGTACTGCTCGTGGATCAGGCGCTCCGCCGCCTCGATGTCGTCGGCGATCCTGGTGCAGTGCTCGAAGAAGCGTGCGCCGGGATCGGTCAGTGCGAAACGCCGCGTCGTACGGGTGAGGAGCCTCACGCCGAGACGCGCCTCCATCTGCTCGATCCGCCGGCTGATCGCGGATCGCGTCACGCCGAGCTGCCGGGCGGCGAGGCTGAACCCGCCTGCCTTCACGACGGCGGCGAAGACGCGGATGTCGTCCTGGTGCAGCATCGGATTGTCGCGCTTTCGGCACCACAGTGTCGCAAATCCGGAACTTCCTCAAGCCTGATATTGGCTCATACTCACGCCTTGGAAACGCCGTGGGCGACGCAGAAAAAACCGCGCCCGAAGAAACCGGAACCGTCGTTCCGACCGGAGTGCATGCCGTGATCAAGCTGGTGACGTTCCTCAAGCGTCGCGAGGGGCTGACGCGCCCCGAATTCGAGCAGCGCTGGCTCACGGTCCATGCCCCGATGGCGGCCGTATTCCAGGGACTTCGCGGCTACATGCTGTCGTTTCCCGTGCAGCCCGCGGACGAGGAGCCGAGCGCGGACGGCGTCGCCCAGCTGTGGTTCGACAGCGAGGAGGCGACGCAGGAGTCCTATTCCACCGACGTCGGCCGCTCCGGATCCCGCGACGCCGCGTCCAACCTCTCCCGCCGCCAGCACCTCTTTGCATCCGAGCAGTGGATCGTCGCGCCGCCGTCGCTTGCGGGCTTCCCGTTCAAGCTGCTCGTCGCCTGCAGGCGCCTGCCGCCGCTGGACCGCCCCGCCTTCCTCGACGCGTGGGACGCGGCTGCCCGGCAGGTCGCGCGCGACGTGTTTCCGGGCCTGCCGAGCCGGGTCTGCTTCGACCGCCGCGGAAAGGTCCTGAACTCCTCGCCGGGCGGCCAGCTCGCCCTCATCGATGCCGACGCCGTCCATGACGGCATGCTGGAGGTCTGGACCGACAGCGAGACCTCCGTGATCGAGCTTGCCACGCGCCTCGAGGCGCTGCCTGCGTCGCTCCTCGCCATCGGCGCCGGCTTCGAGATCCTCCCGATGAAGGAGAACGTGATCGTGATGCCCCCCTCCCCTGCCTACGGGATCGCCTGATGTCCGCCCGCAAGACCGCGCTCATCGTCGGGGCCACCGGGGTTTCGGGACGCTCCCTGCTCACGCACCTCGAATCCCGCCCCGACTGGGACATCCTGGCCGTTTCGCGCAACGCGCCCGATTTCCCCACGCGCGCCAGGCACGTGCAGGCCGACCTCCTTGACCCCGCCTCGTGCCGCGAGGCGCTTGGCGCGGCATGCCGGGACGTCACGCATGTCTTCTACACGGCATACGCGGACCGCCCCACGATCGCGCAGACGCGCGAGCCGAACGCGGCCATGTTCCGCAACGCCCTGACGGCCGTGACCGAGGTCGCGGAGGGCCTTCAGCACGTCTGCCTGCTGCAGGGCACGAAGTACTACGGGCAGTACCTCGGCAAGTTCAAGACGCCGGCCCGCGAGCGCGATCCGCGCCACCCCAACCCGCACTTCTACTACGACCAGGAAGACTGCATGCTGGAGCTCCAGCGCAGGGGCTCCTGGACGTGGTCGTGCCCGCGCCCGCACGTCATCTGCGGATTCGCGCTCGGCAACGCCCTCAACCTGATTTCCGTGCTCGCCGTCTACGGGACGATGTGCCGGGAGCTGAAGCGGCCCTTCACCTTCCCCGGAAAGGCAGGCGCCTTCACCTCGATCTACCAGGCGACCGACGCCGGGCTGCTGGCGCGCGCCATGGAGTGGATGGCGACGGATCCGCGCTGCGCGAACCAGGCCTTCAACATCACCAACGGGGACTTCTTCCGCTACGAGAACATGTGGCCGGTCTTCGCGCAGTATTTCGGGGTCGAGGCCGCGGGTGTCGAGACCGTGGATCTCCGGCAGGACATGGGACGGCACGAGGACGTCTGGAACCGTCTCGTCGAGCGGCACGGGCTGATGCGCAACGCCTACGCCCGCGTGGCCGACTGGAACTTCGCGAACTACGCGTTTTCGAACGACTGGGACGTCATGTCCGACACCACCAAGTCGCGCCGGTTCGGTTTCCTCGAGTTCATCGACTCCGAGGAGATGTTCCTGCAGCTGTTCGACAGGTTCAGGGCGGCGAAGGTCGTCCCGTGAACGGGTCGATGCCGCCTGACGCATGACGCAGGACACGACCGCGACCGGCGCCGATGCCGCCGCGGAAGGAACAACGAAGCAAACAGGGAGGGACACCATGGACAGGCGTACTTTCGTCGGGGCAGCCATCGCCGCCCCGTTCATCATTTCCTCCGCTCGCGCAGCGGAGCTGACCCTGAAGCTCGCGAGCTTCGCGACGGACCAGAGCTCGTGGGGCCGCGCGCAGGCGAAGTTCAAGGAGGAGATCGAGAAGCGCACCGACAAGCGCATCGAGGTCGGCATCTTCAACAACAACACGCTGGGCTCGAACCGCGAGGTTCTCGAACTGGCCCGCCGCGGCAGCGTCGACCTCGTGCTCACGGGCGTGTCGCACGCCACGCGCAACGTCCCGCAGCTCAACGCGCTCATCTTCCCCTACCTCTTCAAGGACCGGGCCTCGATGTTCGGCCTGCTCGACGGGGCGGTGGGCGCAAAGCTCGACCAGATGATGCTGACGCAGAACCTGTCGGCCGCCGGCTGGTGGGACAACGGGTTCCGCCACGTCTCGAACAGCAAGCGCCCGATCATGGCCGCGTCCGACATCCAGGGCCTGAAGCTGCGCACGCTTCCGACCCCCGTCCACGTCGACTTCTTCAAGAAGATCGGCGCGATCCCGACGCCGATGGACTTCTCGGAGCTGATGTCGGCACTGCGCCAGGGGGTGATCGACGGCCAGGAGAACCCGCCCGCGGTCATGGGCTCCTTCCGCGTCTACGAGGTGCAGAAGTTCTACTCGCTCACCGGCCACGCCAACGAGCCGATGGTCATGGTGGCCAGCGACCAGACGCTGAAGAAGATCCCGGCGGCGCTCATGCCGGCCTTCAAGGCGGCGATGGCGGAAGCCACGGCGCTGCAGCGCTCCCTGAACGCGCAGGAAGAGACCCAGACCATGGAGACGCTGCGCAAGAACATGCAGGTCAACGATGTCCCCGCCGAGACGCTGACGGCGTTCCGCGCCGCGGCGCAGTCGGTCTACGGGCCGGCGATCTCGACGCTGGGAGCCGGCGGCGAGGAACTGATCGCCGACATCGTCAAAGCGAACGCCTGAACGGGCAGGACGCAGGGCCATGGCGCATCAGGGCAAGGTCGTTCTCGTCACCGGTGCAGGCCGGGGGATGGGAGAGCACGTCGCGCGCAGCTTCGCTGCCGAGGGTGCGAGCGTGTGCCTGGCCGATCTCGACGGCGCCCGGGCCGCCGCGGTGGCGCAATCCATCGCGGCGGAGGGCCGCCCGGCCCTCGCCGTGACCGCCGACGTG
Source organism: Hyphomicrobiales bacterium (assembly GCA_027489275.1). GTDB lineage: Bacteria > Pseudomonadota > Alphaproteobacteria > Rhizobiales > Beijerinckiaceae > Alsobacter. Next base: position 419 of record JAIYAB010000449.1, on the reverse strand, counting down.
CGCGACGACGCGTCCGTCCGTGCGCTTTTCGCAGCCGTCGAGGCCCGCTTCGGCGGCCTCGACGTCCTCGTCAACATGGCGGGCGGCTACGGCGAGGCGTTCCGCAAGTCGGACGAGACCCCGGTCGAGGAGTGGGACATGGTCCTCGACTCCAACCTGAAGGGCTCGTTCCTCTGCGCGAAATACGCGGTGCCGCTGCTGCGCAGGCGGGGCGGCGGGCGCATCATCAACTTCTCCTCCAATGCCGGGCGGACGGTCAGCCCCCTGCTCGGTTGCTCCTACACGGCGGCGAAGGCGGGTGTCATCGGCCTCAGCCGGCACCTCGCCAAGGAGTTCGCGCACGAGAACATCCTGGTGAACACGGTGGCCCCGGGACCGGCCGAGGGCGACCGGCTCGCCGACCTGCTCGACGAGGGCGG
>JAIYAB010000277.1 GCA_027489275.1 Hyphomicrobiales bacterium | reverse complement strand
TGCGGCCGACGACCTCCGGCTGCTCGTGGATCTCCTTCGCCATGAAGTGGCGATGGTTGCCCTTGTCGATGGTGAAGGCGCCAGCGGCCGACTTCTGCTTCTTGCGCTGGACGACCTTGCCCTTCGCGTCGTGGAAGGTGGCCCCGGCACGGGTGAGTTCCACCCAGTCGCCGTCCTCGAGATAGGTGATCATGTCGGTGAAGGGCGCGAGCGCCAGCGCGTCCGATCCGAGGTACATCTCGCCCTCGCCCCAGCCGACGGCGAGCGGGGCGCCCTGCCGGGCCCCGATGAGCAGGTTCTCCTCGCCTTCGAAGAGGAAGGCCAGCGCGAAGGCCCCACGCAGCTGGCCGAGCGTATCGGCTACGGCGCGGGCCGGATCGTTCGTCCGGCGCAACTCGTAGGAGGCGAGCTGCGCCACGACCTCGGTGTCGGTCTCGGATTCGAAGCGGACGCCTTCGGCCTCCAGCCGCTCCCGCAACTCGCGGAAATTCTCGATGATCCCGTTGTGGACCACCGCAAGCCGGTCGGTCGCATGGGGATGGGCGTTGCGCTCCGTCGCCCGCCCGTGCGTGGCCCAGCGCGTATGGCCGATCCCGACGAGGCCGTCGAGCGGCTGCTCGCGCAGCCGGGCCTCGAGGGTGCGCAGCTTGCCCTCGGCGCGACGGCGCGCGAGATGGCCGCCCTCCAGGGTGGCCACGCCGGCGCTGTCGTAGCCGCGGTATTCGAGCCGCTTCAGCGCATCGACGATGGACGACGCGACGGGAGTGGTTCCCAGTATACCGACGATGCCGCACATGGTTCGGATGTCCTTCGCAAGCTCGGGTCGCTGTTGCGCGTGCAAGAGGTACGCCGCAGGCGGCGATGCTTCAAATCAAGTCTCGTTACCGTCCGTAACACCCGCGAAAGGATCGATGAAGGTCGCGACGGAACGCGCGGTCGATGCCTCGCGCGCGGGCGGCGTCGTCAGCTCGTCTTGGCTTTCGACTTGGCCGACCGGAAGCTGACCGCCCAGCCTTCGCGGGTCATCTGGCGGGCGCGGCCGATGGCCAGCGCGTCCGCCGGAACGTCCTTGGTCACCACCGAGCCCGAGCCCACATAGGCGCCGGCCCCGATCGTCACCGGCGCGACGAGCGCCGAGTTCGAGCCGATGAAGGCGTTCTCGCCGATGACGGTGCGAAACTTGCCGAAGCCGTCATAGTTGCAGGTGATCGTCCCCGCGCCGAGATTGGCGCCCGCGCCGACGGTGGCGTCGCCCACATAGGTGAGGTGGTTCACCTTGGCGCCGACGCCGAGCTCCGCGTTCTTGATCTCGACAAAGTTGCCCACCTTCGCCTTCGGCCCGACGACGGCGCCGGGACGCAGACGCGCATAGGGGCCGACGGAGGCGCCCGCGGCGACCGTCGCACCTTCGAGATGACTGAATGCGTGGATCACGGCCGGTCCTTCCACGCTCACGCCGGGACCGAAGACGACATGAGGCTCGACCATCACGTCCTGCCCCAACGCCGTGTCGAAGCTCAGGAAAACCGTTTCGGGTCCGGTCATGGTCACGCCGGCGCGCATGGCGCGCTCGCGCAGCCGTCCCTGCATGATCGCCTCGGCCTGGGCGAGCTGGACGCGGTCGTTGATGCCCATCACCTCCGATTCCGGCGCGGTCAGCGCGTTCGCCCGATGGCCGTGCCGGCCGGCCACGGTGACGGCGTCGGTGAGGTAGTACTCTCGCGCGGCGTTGTCGTTGCCGATCGCGCCGAGGATCTCCAGCGCGCGGCGACCGTCGAGCGCCATCAACCCGGCATTGCACAGCCGTACCGTCCGCTCGGCGGGACTGGCATCCTTGTGCTCGCGGATCGCCGTGAGGGCGTCGCCCTGCATGATGAAACGGCCGTAGCCGGTCGGATCGGCGGCCTCGAAGCCGAGCGCCACCACCGTCGCGCCCTCCGCGAGACCCCGGCGCATGCGTTCCAGCGTCTGCGGCTCCACGAGCGGCGTGTCGCCGAAGACGACCACGACGTCGTCGAAACCCTCGGCAATGACCTCGCGGGCGGCCAGCACCGCGTGGCCCGTGCCGAGGCGCTCGACCTGAACGGCGATGGCGACGTCCGGGCGGACACGCCTCGCCTCCGCAGCCACGTCGTCGCGGCCCGGGCCGACAACCACGACCACCCGGTCGGCGCCGGCGCGGGATACGGCGTCGATCACGTGGGAGACCATCGGCCGCCCGGCCACAGGGTGCAGCACCTTCGGCAGCGCCGACTTCATGCGTGTGCCCTCGCCAGCCGCGAGAACGACGGCGAGGCAGCGACGGGCGGAGGTGGAGTGTGTCATGGGCCTCGTATAACCCCGCAGTGGTTGCAATTCCTTTACCATGACGAGAGCACTCTCGTCGGCGACTGCCTCATAGCGGGCCGGAACGATGCCGTCGACCTTCGAGCGAACCGAACCCAGTTTCCGACCCGCCGCGCCCCGCGGCGCGCAGGACACGACGTCGGCTGCGCCGGGGGGCGGCGATCAGCGGGACGCCCGCGTCTGGCCGTGGGCGGCGGCAGCGCTCTGCGCAGCCCTGTTCGCCATTCCCTCCGCGCTCGCCGTGCCGGAGCGCCTCGCGGCGGACGCGCAACGAGCCGCGGCGCAGCGCTCCGCCGCCCTTCCCGCAATGACGTCGACGGTCTCGCCAGGCCCCGTGTCGGGTCCTGCCGGCGAAGATCTGCTGGTCACAGGCTCGATCGCGGCGTCCTCGGCGATGCCCGCGCCTCAGACTGCCCTGCGGCTGTTCGGCGTCCGGCTGGCCGGCGGCGAGAGCGCCGACATGCTGTGGACGCACTGGTCCGAGCTCAGGGCCCGGTTCCCCGGCGTGCTGGACGGGATCGGGACCGCCGTGCGGCCCTTGCCCGGCCCGGCGTCGCCGCAGCGCTTCGAGTTGATGGCCGGACGCTTCCGCAACGCGGCCGAGGCAGCAAGCCTGTGCGGCCGGCTGCGCGCGCACGACATCGCCTGCGCCGTGAAGGATCTCGAGGAGATTCCCGCCGCGCCCCCGGCCTGATGCCATGCCCGCCCCGCCGCCCACGCAACAGCCATGCGTTCCCGGTCTTGCAACCTCTTCCAATTCCCCTGTCTTTGCCTCAAAAATGTGCTAGTGGCGTCAGGGGTTTCGGACGCGAGCGTGGCCTTGGATGGAGTTGGTGGAGCGCACCTCTCCCGACGGGGCGCCATGGCCCGCGCGTGATTCGGTTCCTCGACGAAACGAACGCCGGTTCCTTGCATTGGGAAGATCGGGCGGCGGAAGCAGGCGCGACGGGTCCGTGGCACGGACGCCGGATCGTCGCCGGACCGCCGGATCTTCGCGTGTGCGAGACGACGTTCATGTCGAGTTCAGCGTAGAGAGCCGCGTATCGCGCCTATGGCCCGGACATTCGCCCCTTCCCTTTCCGTCGGCGAGGCGCGCCTCGACAGGCGAAGCTTCGTTGCCGGAACGGCTGCGCTCGCGGGTTCGCTCGTGGCGGGTCCCGCCCTCGGTCAGACCTTCGCCCAGACCGCAATCCAGGCCTCGCTCGGCGAAGGGCAGGCCTTCAGCGGCGCAACCCTCGTCGAACTCGCCAGGCTCCTCTCCAAGAAGGCGTACAACGCGCCGGCCACCGACCTGCCGGACCCGTTCACAAAACTGGACTACGAACAGTACATCGGCATCCGGGCCAAGCCCGAGACGACGCTCTGGAACCTCGAGGGCCGCGGATTCACCGTCGAGCCGCTGCACCGCGGCTATGCATTCATGAGCGCGGTGAGCCTCTACGTCGTCGAGGACGGCGTAGTGCGGCGCGTGAGCTACGACCGCAACAAGTTCGACTACGGGCGCCTGAACGTCCCGGCTGCGGTGCCTGACCTTGGATTCTCGGGCTTCCGGGTGTTCGGCGACGCGCAGGCGGGACGCCAGCGCGAGGTGGCGATCTTCCAGGGCGCCACGTTCTTCCGGTCGTCGGCGCGCGGGCAGAATCTCGGTGTCATGGCACGCGGCCTGACGCTGAAGGCAGGCGACAACAAGGGCGAGGAATTCCCGCAGTTCCGGGCCTACTGGATCGAGCGGCCGTCCTCGCGGAGCGACGCGCTGGTGATCCACGCCCTGCTGGATTCGGAGAGCGTCGTCGGCGCCTACCGGTTCATGCTGCGCAGCGGCGAGGTGTCGATCATCGACACCGAGGTGACGCTCTTCCCGCGCGCCGCCGTCGAGAATTACGGCATCGCCGGGATGACCACGACCTACTATTTCGGCTCCAACGACCGGCGCGGCGTCGACGACGTGCGCCCGGCCGTGCACGAGAGCTCGGGCCTGCAGATCCACAACGGCAACGGCGAGTGGATCTGGCGCCCGCTCGCCAATCCCGAGACGCTCCAGATCTCGGCCTTCGTGGACCCTTCCCCGCGCGGCTTCGGGCTGCTGCAGCGCGAGCGCGACTATGCCGGGTTCCTGGACGACGACCAGAACTTCGAGCGGCGTCCCAGCCTGTGGATCGAGCCGATCGGCGACTGGGCGCCCGGCCTGGTGCAGCTCATCGAGATCCCGACGGATTCCGAGATCAACGACAACGTGCTGGCCTACTGGCGTCCGCGCCAGCCGCTGGTCGCCGGCGGCGAGGCCTCCTTCGCCTATCGCCAGTTCTGGTGCTGGCAGCCGCCGGAGCGTCCGGCGCTCGCCCAGGTGACCGCCACCCGGGTGGGCCGGGCGCGTCCGGGCACGCAGCGGCGCTTCGTCGTCGACTTCTCCGGCGAGATGCTGCGCTCGGCTCCCACCCTGACGGAACTGAAGCCGATGCTGTCGGCCACCCCGGGGACGATCGGAAACGTCAGGATGTGGCCTTATCCGGAACGCAAACTCGTCCGGATCGGGTTCGATATGGATTTCGGCAGCGACACGCTGAGTGAACTGCGCCTCGTGCTTGAGGCGGGTGGAAAGCCGGTGAGCGAGACATGGCTGTACCGTTGGACGCCATAGAGGGGGGCCGCTCCACCCTCTCCGTCTCCGGCGTCGACCTTCCCGCGCTGCCGGCGGAGCATCCGCTGGCGATGCCGGTGCAGTCGCTGCGGACCTTCCCGGCCGCGCAGCGGCGCCGGCAGGTGCGCCCGCGCCGTACGCCATGGCTCGCGCGGCTGTTCGTCTTCGCCGGCGCGCTGGGCCTGACGGCCTGGGGCACGTCCGAGATGTACGGCGTCGTCTCGGTTTCGAACGTCACCTTCCTGCAGTGGGCGCTCGTCGCGCTGTTCACGGTGAACTTCTCGTGGATCGCGCTCGCCTTCACCAGCGCGGTGGTGGGTTTCCTCGTGCTCCTGCGCAAGCCGCGCGTCGCCCCGCTGCCCACGCGGCTCGAGGCCCGCACGGCCGTCGTGACGCCCGTCTACAACGAGGCGACGGCGCGCGTGTTCGCCTCGCTCCAGGCGATGATCGAGGACATCGAGCGCACCGGGCTGCTCGCGTCGTTCGACTTCTTCATCCTGTCCGATTCCACGCAGGCCGACGCCTGGGTGGCCGAAGAGCGCGCCTTCCACGATCGCCACGTCCTCGACGTCGCGCGGCCCGCCATAGGGCTTGAGCGCGACCGCGAGG